>QKHD01000138.1 GCA_003250175.1 Helicobacteraceae bacterium | reverse complement strand
CAAGGACCCCACATAGAGCTGTTTCATGGCTAGAAGCTGTAACGGATTCCGAAGAAGATGTCGTTTTCCATCTCGTAGCTGCTGCCGGATTCGGGTTTGAGATTGATCTTGCTGCCGCCCACAAAGAGGCGCAGGGTCTCCCAGCCCGTATCGGTGTGCAGCTCCATCCGGACGCCGGTGTAGCCGGTAAAGTCATCGGAGATCATGAGAAAATCCGGAGCGACAAAGTAGTCGAAACGTACAAAGGTTTTGTGCTCGATGGGAAAGTGGAAAAAGGCGCTGAGACGAATCGGCAGGGCGGTGAGATCGTAGCTCTGGCTGCCCGCTTCGATGTCGGTGCGCAGCAGCCGCATACCGGCCCCGAAGGTCCAGTGGCGAAAGAGCCGCTTGTCCAGGGCGACCGCCTCCAGATAGGGGTAGTTCTGGGTGGTGTGAAACTCGTCTTCCATGGTGACGTAGCCGACGGTGTAGCGCGCAACAGTCGCTTCATTCAACGAGCGCTGCACATAAAGGCCGACCTCCTGGCCGTTACCGCCGCTTTGCAGCGAAAGGGTCGCCGCACCGAGCCATAAGGGTGCCAGAAAAAGGGAGAGGAAAAAAGAGCGCAACAGGGTCATTTTTGGAGCCGATCGTGAATGTGGTTGATAATGGTGTAGGCGTGGTTCAGACCCGCCGCGATGGAGCCGCCGATCTCGATGGCCACGTCGCCGGCGACATAGAGGCCGGGGGTGGCGGTTTCGAAGTGTTCGTTGCAGACCGGGCGGCCCTTGTCGTTGACCTCAATGCCGCATTTTTTCAGCATATCCGTGGGCATGACGCCGCCCAGGGCGTAGATGATGCGGTCGTATTCCAGGGCCATGCCGTCGCTAAAGTGGGCTTTGATCCGGCCCTTGTCCCCTTCGAGCTCCGTGATATCGACCCCCAGCTTGAGGTGGAGTTTTTTGGCATCGACGCATTGGTAGACGATCGCTTCGTTCTCCGGATTAAGACGGGAGAAGGTGCCGCGTCGGTAGTTGAGGGTGACGTTGTTGGTCTCGCCCAGATAGTAGGCGTATTCCGCGGCGGAGTTGCCCCCGCCCACGACCAGAATGTCCTCGCCCTGGCTGCAGTGGTCCAGGTTGAAGTTGACCCGCTGCTTGATGGACGGGGGGATTTTGTATTCGGGTTTGTTGGGCCTGCCCATGCTGCCGATAGCGACGATCACGTTGCGCGCTTCGTACAGGGAGCCGTCGGTGGTCTTGATGAGGAAGTGGTTCTCCTTGACGACGGAGTCGATCTCGGTGTTAAAAAGGGCGTTGATGTGGTGGTGGTCGATCATCTTGTCGAAAAGATCCAGGGTGCTCTCTTTGGTGCCGTCGTTAAAGGCGATATGCCCCGCCAGCTCGACGGTCTGACCCTTCCAGTCCTTGTCGACCCGCTTGTTGTCTTTGTAGTATTTGCGGATGGTCATGGAGTGGTTGTCACCCTTTTCAAAAAGGATGATGTCCTTCATGCCCAGAATTACCGCTTCGACGGCGGCGGCAATACCGGCGGGACCGGCTCCGATGACGGCGATGTCATGCACCATGGCTGCTCCTAGCGACGTGATTTTGGGATATTGTAACATGGAAAAGAATAACCGCAGATTATGGCAGGGAAAGGGAGCGTATCAGCTAAAGACCACCTCGCTTCTAGCAATCGATTCATAAAGCCGAATGCCCCGTTTGAGCGGGGCCCAGTGGATGAGGAACGTAGCCAAAGACTCCCAGAGCGAAACCCAGGCGGCGACCATGAGTCCTTCGGAAAGGAGGTTGGCGGAAAAGCTCTCCTGAATTTCGTTGTGCTGGGTGACCAGGATGGAGAGGGTCAAAATCACCACGCCGATGGCAAAGAGGATCAGCGAAGCGCGCAGTTTGTCCCGCAGTTTGCGCACCTCCAGCTCTTTCATATAGAAAAAGTAGCTCCGGATGCTTCCGACAAGCTTTTCTGCCACTTCGGCGGCGGGCGGGTTTTTTAGGCTGACGCGGATTAAAAAGGGCTCTCCGGAGATCTCCCTGACGGAGTCGGTGACGTATTGGGCAAAGGAGGTGTTGAGGTCTTTTTTGAGGAAGTTGACCTGCTTGTCGTAGTGGTCATACAGATCTTCCATGCGCTCTGCGGCGATGTCGATCAAAATGCGGCCGTCGGTATGGCGCTCGTAGCGCTCGATGATAGGGCGTTTCATGGGGATATTGTATAGCGAAAGGGTTAAAAGCGGGGAAGGAAAAAGGGGTGCGCCTAGCGCAGCGCCCCTTCTTTAACCAGGTCTTTGATCACTTTCATGTTCTTGACAACCCGGTCGTAATAGGCTTTGTTGCTCATGCCGCCGTTATAGCCGCTGATGGCGCTGAAATAGCTGGTTCGGTAGTCGTTCAGCCATCTCATATAATACGCCGCGATGGTGGCGGAGAACTCCACGTCGGTAATAAGCTTGTTGACGATTTTTAGATCGCTCAGCTCATCGACCCACGCCAGCTCTTTGTAGGTACGGGCCATAAAGCGCGCCGTACTGGCCTGGATCTGCATGACACCCAGGCTGGCCTTGGTAATGGAGGTTCCCCGTTTGAAATCCCCGATCATGTCCCGGCCTCCGGAGCTCTCCGTCAGGCAGATGGCACTCAGGGTATTTTCGTAGGTTTCACCGTTTTTGTCCGGAATAGTCCGGGCCACGTCCCGCACGGTCTGCAGGATTTCGATCTGCTTGGGCGAGAGCGAAAACGCCGCCGAAACAAGCAGGAGAAGGAGTATGATATTCCGCAATAGGCTACCTTGAAGTTCAGAATATAAAAACGTCTCAGAATAAATTCGCGGAATGGTACTCAAATGGGGGTTGGAAGCTGCTAAAAGTTTAAAGATAGTTTAAACGGTCAAGAAGGGATTTATGAAAAATATTTGTTGACCTTATGTTAACTTTCCTCGCCTTTATCTAAACTTAATTCCATTTTCCTATGTTACAATGGAGGTAATTTTATGACCGGAAGGTGCCTTTCCATGCGACAGTTCCGTGCCCGCGGCGGCAATATCAGCCAGCAGGAAGCCAAAAGCCTCAGCGACGACCAAATCCGACAGATCAAGCTCGACATTCACGATATGCCCGAGTACTACGGCATGCCCCTTTCCGTCATCCGGGAAAACTCCACGCTCAACTTCGACCTCTTCGTCAAAGTTTCCGACCAGTTTAAAAAGGTCTTGACCCGTTCCGGAGCCGTCACCAAAAACTTCCTCGACGCCCTGCGTTCAGCCGATCATGAGAGTGTCTACACCCCCTATGAGCAGAGCGGGGCCGCCCTTGAGTACAAAGAGAGCCAGCTTGACAGCGTCATCCGCGATCCGGAGATCGAGATGGACGAAAAGTCCGAGGTGATCTACTCCACCGCCACGGACATTGCCGAAGAGCTCTTTAACAGCCCCATCACCGCCGACAACATCAACCGGACCCGCTCCGTCGTGCGCCCCATGCTTGAAAGCGTTCTGGCCGACTACACGACCGTCGAATCCCTCATCGCCGTCTCCTCCTACGACTACTACACCTACACCCACTCCGTGGACGTCTCCATCTACTCCATCGGCCTGGGCCAGGCGCTGGGGCTGGAGCGCAACAGCATGGAGCGCCTGGCGGAAGCGGCCATTTTGCACGATGTGGGCAAGAGCCAGATCGACATCGCTATCGTCAACAAACCGGGGCGGCTCACCAGCGAAGAGTTCGAGGCCATGAAGATGCACCCCGTATTCGCCTATGAGATTCTTCGCCATAACGGGCTGAGCGACATGGTGATCCTTGAGGCCGTACGCGACCACCACGAAAAGCTCAACGGCACCGGCTACCCCAAGGGCAAACCCGCCGATCAGATCAGTCAGCTCGCCCGCATCATCGCCATCGCCGACATCTTCAACGCCCTCACCACCCGCCGCAGCTACAAGGAGGCGCTGACCACCTTCGATGCCCTCAAAATCATGCGCGACCACATGGAGGGCGAGCTGGACAAAGAGCTGCTCAAGGCCTTTATCTACATGATGGCCGGAAAACACAAAGGGGCCTAACTGAAACTCATCACCACCGAAAAACCCAGCGTCGCCAAGGAGTTTGCCAAGGCGCTGGGAGCCCGCTGGGTCAGCCAGGGGGAGAAGTGCGGCTTTTACGAAAACGACACCTACCTGATCGCCCACTGTTTCGGGCACATGACCCGGCTTAAAGACCCCGGCGAATACGACGAAAGGTGGCAGCGCTGGGAGGCAAGGCTGCTCGTTCCGGAGCAGTTTGAAAAGCTTCTTATGAGCGAAAAGGAGGAGCAGGCGCGCCTTATTCTCTCCCTCATTAAACGCCCCGATGTTACCGCACTCATCAACGCCGGTGACGCCGGGCGCGAAGGGGAGGGGATTCAGCGGGACCTCTACGAGATGGCCTTCGCCCAGATCGGCCCCAAACCCGTCTACCGGTTTTGGACCTCCGATGTTTTGAGTAAACAGGTTATTGTGGAAG
>QKHD01000065.1 GCA_003250175.1 Helicobacteraceae bacterium | reverse complement strand
AAACCGCCCAGCCCCTTGATAGCGACGATCTTTCCGGAGCGAAGCAGGTTGGCGGCATGGGTGATGGGGTCGTCGGTTATCACCGCTCCGGAGGCTTCCTTGAGCCAGAGCTTGGGGCCGCAGGCCGGGCAGGCGAGGGGCTGGGCGTGGTAGCGGCGGCTGGCGGGGTCGTTGTAATCCCTTTGGCATTCGGGGCACATGGTAAAGGGAGCCATGGAGGTGTTGGGGCGGTCGTAGGGGACGGTGCGGATAATGGTGTAGCGCGGCCCGCAGTCGGTGCAGGTGGTGAAGGGGTAGCGGTAAAAACGGCTTTTGGGGTTGTGCATATCAGCCAGACAGGCGGGGCAGACGGCGGTATCCGGAGGCAAAAAGGCGGACTTTTCCTCTGCAGAGGTGGAGTGGTCGATATGAAATCCGGAGCGCTCTTCCACAGAAAGTTCACGGCGATGGATGGTGTCGATGCGGGCTAAGGGTGGCAGGTCGTTTTGCAGGGAGGCTTCAAAGGCAGTGATCGCCTGGGCGGAGCCTTGAAGATCGATCAGTACCCCTTCCGGCGTGTTGCGTACGGAACCGGAGAGCTGATGAAAAAGCGCGGTGCGGTAGACAAAGGGGCGGAAACCCACCCCTTGAACGATCCCGCTAACAAGCAGTTCGCGTCTAGTCATCCAACGGATGGCGGCGGCTGATGTGGCAGACCAGCTTGCCCGCGCGTTTGGCCACGCGGTCGGCAAAGGCGGGGTTGGCCGCCAGCTCGCCCATGAGGATAAAATCGGTGCACTTGAAGCGCTGGTGCAGGTGGGTCAGGGTGTCGACAAACATGTCGGCCAGGGACTCGAAGAGCGAGTAGCAGAGCAGGCTGTTTTCGACTCCCGCCAGGCGGAAGCTCATGAGCGAGGCGACGAGGCTGTCGTAATCGAAGCTTCCTTCGCTGTATTTGACGTCGACCTTGACGCCGCCGCTGCCCAGATAGGCCAGGGCGGTATCGGCGACGGCTTCGTAGCCGCTGCCCTCAATACCCAGCACGGCACAGACCGCATCAAACAGCCCCGGATGGGTTCCGGAGGCCAACGCGGCGTGGGCCTCGGGGTGGTGGGATTCAAAGTTGGCCACGAGGCGGGACTTGGACTCGCTGGCTTTGGCGATACGCTCCAGGATACCTTCCGCATCAAAGGCTGGGAAGCTGATGACGCGTTTGCTCACCTTGGCGCTGCGCAGAATAAATTCGCACTGCAAGGAAGCCGGCGCGTAGGCACCCAAAGAGGAGATAGCACCCAGGTCAAACTCCTCGACCATGTTGACGTAGCGGTTAATGAGCGTATCGTCGGGCTGTTTTGCCTCCAAAGAGTGGAGTCTGGGGGCGTGGATCAGACGGACTTCATCTTTGTTAACGCTGGCTTCCAGACCGCCGAAGGGCTCCACAAAGCAGTAAGATACTCCGGAGTCTTTGAGTTTTTTGGAGAGGATTGCCGTGGGGGCGTCGTCAAAGAGCATGACGCGGATAAAATCCTTGCCGCAGGCCGCTTTGAGGGCTTCGTCTTTGATGGCGCATTTGAGGATCGGTTTTTCGATGGACTGAAGCACCTGAATCTCTTTGTCGGTCACGTTGAGCAGCTCGCCCAGACGGGTGCTGTCGGCAATAAAGAGCAGGGGAGTAGGCGTCTGGCTAAAGGTTCGCGCTCCCAGGGTGACGGACGTGCCGGATTTCAGATCGGCGATCAATGCATCCCAATCCGGAGTGGGAAAGCTGACCGGGGCAACTTCGGCACCGTAGTGGGTACAGACGAGCTCCGGATTGAGGTAGTTGGGGGAATCCGGAGAGAAAAGCTCACCCAGGCAGCGTGGACAGAGGCTGATAGCCGCCGGTTTGGCTTTGTAAATCTCATCGATGGGATTTAGGTCGTCTTCACCGCTGTGCATTTTGCCCATGAAAATGGAAAAGGGAAGCCAGCGCCCCAGGTTTTCGGAGAAGGTTTCGATGGCCTTGGGGTCGGTGTCGTGGATCACCAGACGGATGTAGTCATCTTTCATATCGACCCCGGCCTTGAGTCCGGAGCGGGTGATGATGTCTTGCAGATAACCGACAAAATAGTCCTGTTGTGGCGCGTGAAACGCGATAAGCTGAAAGTGGGCCATTAGCGTTCTGCCGTAGGGTTCGCGTAGCTGTCGATGACGGCTTCCAGGTTGGAAGGGTTGGGTTTAAGCGTGGCGGTGACGCCGACGGTGGAGATCTCTTTGAGTACGGTGGAGATAAAGCCGTCGAAACTCTTTTTCATGGGATCGGTCAGGTCGATCTCGACGCTTTCGATATCCTGGGGGATCATCCCGATCAGGTGGACATCGGCCATCTGTTCCAGCATGGAGCAGATTTCGAGCATCTCGACCACTTCAACCTCATGGGCAGTCTGGCGGTAGCTGCCCAGACCCATGAGCTCTTCGGCAGGCAGATTGTAGATGCTACCCGCGTCGTCTTTGATGGAGACTGTATCTAAAATAATCACTTTATCGTATTCCGAATAGTAAGTCATTAGTTTAAATCCAAGGGTTCCCCCGTCGACTATATCGATTGTATCGGAAGAGAACGTGTAGTTCTCTTCCAGATATTTTGCGGCGTAGATGCCGATTCCTTCGTCCTTGAACAGAATATTACCAACACCGACAACCGCAATTTTCATTAATTCTCTTTTTTCTTAAACTTGGTACCACCGAATACGATGGCGATATCACCTTCTTGCCAGAAGATGGTTCTCCAGACTTGGTAGTAGACGTGGAACATAACCCATGCCACAATCCACCACATGGTCAGGTGGTGCGCGACGCGAACACCCATATTCCCGCCAAAGAGCCAGACAGTCCAGTCAGTGGCCATATGCAGCATCCACGGCCACCAGGCACCGATGGAGCTCTCTCCGGAGGCAAGTCCGTGAACGTAAAGCTGCAGACCGCTAAAGAGCATAAAGGCCAGCAGCAGGTGGAAGATGGTGAAGTATACGATGTTGAAGCTGTCACTGTGGCTGGAGTCAAAATTTTTGACCCGGTTCAGCGTGATCAGGTTCATAACAACCGCACCGAATTCCTGAATATTCTTTCCGGTAGGAATGACTTTCTTCCACGGCTTTTCAAAGCGGCTGAAGAAGTAGAGGTACGCTACCAGAACAGAAGTGACGTCAAGCAGGATGGCACCGATGAAGTGAACCCATCGATTCCACGCCATGACGTATTTATCCACCGCCGGATCGGCGATGAAAGACTGATAGTACGGATGACCAATGTAAAGCCCCGTAATCACCGCAGCGATAATGGAGAAAACATTGACCCAGTGCACAAGGCGCATGGCAACCGTCATGCGCTTGATTTTTTGGAATCCCTCTTTCATATCGGCCTCCACTAAATGCTGCATCCGGTAGGATCAACTTTAAAGACACCAAGTTCTTTGCCTTTGGTGTCAACAAGGTGTACGGCACACGCGATACAAGGGTCAAAGCTGTGTACGGTGCGCAGGATTTCCAGTGGTTGATCCGGATCAGCTACTTTGATACCGATCAGGCTGGACTCATATGCACCACGGCGACCTTTTGCGTCACGTGGGCTGGCGTTCCATGTAGATGGAACAACGGCCTGATAGTTTTCGATCTTACCGTCTTTGATGCGTACCCAGTGGCCGAGAGCTCCACGTGGTGCTTCTGCCAGGCCGTAACCTTTGGTGTCAGCCGCAACGGTGTCAAAATCAAACTCTGTCCATGTGGAAAGATCGCCGCTGGCAGCGTTAGCCATCAGTTCGTCGATCCATTCGATCATGACGTCAACCATCAGATCGGTCTCAACGGCACGGGCAGCCGTTCGGCCGACGGTGGAGAAGAGTACGGAAACCGGCAGGTTGCCGCGCTTGAGGAAATCGGTCACGTATTTGGTAATACGCTTGTCACCCTTGGCAAAACCGATGATCATACGGGCAAGAGGCCCGACTTCAACACGCTCGCCGCCATACAGAGGCGCTTTGATCCAGCTGTATTTTTCCTGGGTTTTCAGGTAGGCGTAACCGTCTGCTTTTTTCTCCAGACCGGTGTAGTTCGGGTTGGTTTCACCATCAAACGGGTGCAGAGGCTTGTCGCCTGTGTACCAGGAGTGGGTAACGTCTTCGGTAACTTTGGACTGATCAAACTCTTGAACGTTTTTCAGGTCGCCGTTGAGTACTACGCCGCTAGGGAAGAGCAGGGCGGATTTATAAAAGCCGGTGTCGTCCAGACGGAAGTCGCCGTAGGACATATAGCTTTTCAGACCGCCGCCGGTACCGTCGAGGGCTTCGTCTGCGTACATGGTACCTGCCATAAGAACGTCAGGAATGTAGGCATTTTTAACAAATTCACGTGCTTTAAGCAGCAGGTCTTTGAACATCAGACCGCGCGCCGGGTTTTTGATGTCCTGAACACAGGTAACACCACCGACAACAAAGCTTTGTGGGTGTGGCATTTTACCGCCGTAGATCGCCATCATTTTCGCCATATCGCGCTGAAGATCCAGGGCCTGGAGGTA
>QKHD01000350.1 GCA_003250175.1 Helicobacteraceae bacterium | reverse complement strand
ACTGCTTAAAATGGGTACCTACGGATTTATCCGTTTCTCCCTGCCAATTTTTCCGGATGCGTCCGTCTACCTGATGATCCCGATGGCCATTATCGCCATTATTATGATCGTCTATACGGCGATGGTGGCCTTTGCCCAGGAAGATATGAAGCAGGTTATTGCCTACAGCTCCATCTCCCACATGGGTGTGGTGGTGCTGGGTACGTTCGCCCTGAATGCGGAAGGGATCGGTGGTTCCGTCTTCTTGATGCTCTCACACGGGATCATCTCCGGAGCGCTGTTTATGTTGGTCGGCGTCATCTATGACCGACGCCATACCAAACTGATGAGTGAATTCGGTGGCCTTGCCTCCGTCATGCCCCGCTATGCGGTGATCTTCGGCATTATGCTGATGGGCTCCGTGGGTCTGCCACTGACCATGGGCTTTGTCGGTGAGGTGCTTTCCATTGTCGGTTTCTTCAAGGTTTCTCCGGTTATGACGGCAATTGCCGGTACGACCATTATCCTTGGGGCGATCTACATGCTTAACCTCTACCGGGAATCCTTCTTCGGTGAAGTCAAAAATGAAAAGAACAAGGGTCTTGCCGACCTGCTGCCCAACGAATTGGCAGCGCTGGTTCCGTTGACCGCACTGGTTCTGATTCTGGGTGTCTACCCCAAACCGATTCTCGAGCCGATTGATAAAGCGTCCAAAGAGCTGGTGAACTTCATGTTCCACAAAGCCAAGGGTAGCCTTGAAAACAGTGAACACGCGATGATGATGCTTCAGCAAGTCTCTCATAATCCTTCCAGAGCGCTCTCTGCGGAAGATGAAGCCAAACTGCAGGAATCCATCGTCAAGGTTCAAGAAGCTATGGGTCATCACAAAGAGACCATGCAGCGCCTTTATGATTACAACACGATAGAAAAGGGGACTAAATAATGGAACCCGTAAAATTTGACCTGGTTGCACTGAACCTCAACACCATCATGCCCATGCTGATCACGTTGGGTGGTGCACTGTTTATTCTGATTATCGACCTTTTCAAGAAACTGGATAAACAGTTTTACGTTACCGTCAGTATGGCAACAATGCTGCTGGCCATCTATGCGATCTTCCAGATCAACAGTGCCGGACGCGGCTTCTTTGATGTCATGTTGGTTGACGGTGTCGCCGTTATCTCCCAGCTGATTATTCTGGGAGCATCCGTACTCTTTATGCCTCTGGCTTTGACCGGTTTCCGTTTTAGAGAGTTCAAGTTCGCGGAGTACTTCGCCTTCTTCCTCTTTATGATTGCCGGCTTCCAGTTTATGGTCAGTACCGACAACCTGATTCTGATCTTCCTGGGTCTTGAGACGGGCTCGTTGGCGCTGTATGCCCTGATCGCCATGCACAACCGTCAGAAATCCCTGGAATCTGCCCTGAAGTACTTTACTATGGGTGCTTTTGCCGCAGGTCTTTTTGCCTTTGGTTCCATGATCTTTTACGGTATCACCGGAAGCGTTGAAATCGGTCAGATGAAGACGGTGATTGAAGGCAATAACTTCTCTAACATGCCGCTGATTCTTCTGGGTACGGCGTTTATGATTGCAGCGCTCGGATTCAAGCTTTCCATCGTCCCGTTCCACACCTGGACTCCGGACGTTTACGAGGGTGCATCCGCACCACTGGCTGGCTATATGTCCATCGTGCCGAAAATTGCCGGTTTCGTTGTGGCGCTTCGTTTCTTTGACTTCCTGGCGATGGCAGACGATGGTGTTGTCCAGACCCTACTTTGGATCGCAGCGGTTGCGACCATGACCATCGGGAATATCCTGGCTCTGGTTCAAGACGGTGTAAAACGTATGCTGGCCTACAGCTCCGTCTCCCATGCCGGTTTTGTTATGACCGCCATTTTGATGGGAACCACTCAGGCGCACGTGGGGATGTTCCTTTACTGGACGCTCTTCCTCTTTACCAACCTGGGTGCTTTTGCCATGCTGTGGATCTCCCGACACCCCAGCAAGCAGTTTGACATCCGCTACGATCACCCCTTTACCAAGTTTTCGGGTATGGTCAAGATCAATCCTGTGGCTGCCGTGATGATGGCGATCTTCATGCTCTCTCTGGCGGGGATTCCTCCCTTTGCCGTCTACTGGGGCAAGCTGTATCTGATCGGTGCGGCCATTAACAGCGACCACCTCTATCTGGCCCTGATTATGGCGATTAACAGTGCCATTGCAGTGTATTACTACCTCAAACTGGTGGTCTTTATGTTCCTTAAAGACCCCAGCCAGAATGACGGTACGATCTACAACATGAACGGCACCTTTCCACTTCGCCTAGTTCTGATCGTGGCAGCGGTGTTTGTTATCGCTTCCATCGCGACAATCGAACCACTCAGTGCGTTCATCCAGACCCATGTGGTTGCCAGCGGTTTTTAATAAACTCCCCTATGTTATAATCTACGCCTAAAAGGCGTGGATTATGACAAGACTCTCAGCAATTTTTTTCTTTTTTGCCACCTCACTTCTTGCCATAGAAATCAACGTCGCATCCGGCGTCTCCGAGGGCAAAGCCTACTCCGTACTGACCTTAAGTCACGATGCCTATTTCAAATGCGAAAATACTGCTACGCCCCAAAATCCGGAAGATCGCTATCTCTGCCCCTTTGACAAGATCCCCATCACCTATCCCTATAGCAGCCAAAACCGTTTTTTTACCATTGAGCCGCTGATTGACCGGGAGAAGCTCTATCTGGTCATCACCCCTAAACACCGTTCATACATCAAGGCGCTGGAGCCGGCGGAAGGGCATCCGGAGCTTTCCCGTAAATGGCTGATTATCGGTTACGAAGAGAGCATGCCCTTTATCCGTGAAGAGACAAAGCGCGGGTTGAACTTTCCCGTAAGTATTGATCCGCAGACGCCGCTGCATGTGGGCTCTTTGGATATCGACCATACCCCCATGCAGGATGAAAAACGCCAGATGGAGGTGAAGGACTTTTTACGGGTCAAGCAGCTCTTTGAAAAGGGTGAAAACGATAATACGCTTGGGGCAATCGAGAGTGCCATCAACTACTCCAAAGAGTCCCTTTTCCTTCCGGAACTCCTGCTTTACAAGATGCGCACACTGGCCCTAAAAGGGGGCAAAGAGCATGATATTATCGATATCGGTACCCTCTGGGTCGATACCTACACGGCACACAAAGACCTTCCGGAGGTGATGCTGCTGCTGGCCAAAGCCAATATCGACCTGGGCTACATCAAGGAGGCGCAGTACTATATCGACGTACTGATTAACGACTACTCCAAGAGCCTCTATTCCCAAATGGCAATGATCTACAAAGGGGAGCGCTACGAGTCGGCGTCCAAGCAAAAAGAGGCTTCGGAGATGTATGAGAAGGTGCTTCTCACGACCCAAGATGTCGACATCGCTTCCATCGCTGCCGCCAAGCTGGCAGATCTGCTCATTAGCTTTGCCAAGGTTGATGAAGGGGTTGAGTATTATAAAAAGATTCTCCGGAGCAATCCGGAGTATTTTGTCAAAGACCCCATGCGCGGGTATGAGCTGGCCTTGAATATGGCCTCCTACTCCCAACCGGCACTGGCTGCGGGTATCAGTGACGAAGTGCTCAAAAAGATCGATAAGATCCATCCGGAGTTTAAACAGGTCCTGCTTAACAATGCTCGCTGGCACGCTAAGGCAGGGGATGTAACCGCCGCCAAAACCGGCTATGAACGCTATTTCGAGGTGTTCCCCTTCGAGGGCAATATTGCCACGGTCAAGACAGAGTACGATAAACTCTTTTTCGACCTCGAAGAGGCCAATGTCTCCGCCAAACTGGCCAGTTATGACAACCTCATTGACAAATACGGCGATGGAGAGATTGGCGAAAAGGCCTTTTATGAAAAGGTTCTGCTTCTGGCGGATGAACATCAATACGATAAGGTTGGAGGGCTGCTGGGACGTTTTACAGGAGTTGACAAGGGGCGCTTTCCGGACCGGGATATTGATACCGACCGCATCACCAACGAGATGTTTTTTCACTACCTCATGAAGGGACGATGCGAAGATGTGGTTTTCCTCTATAAAAACTACAGCATTCACATTGATTCCATCTACGACGACAAAATCTACCAGTGTTTTTACGACCAGTACGAATACACCTTGGCCCAGAATATTGCCGACAGTAATATCGAGTCTTCCTCCGGACACTTCACGATCGAGTGGCTGGGTCGCAAACTGGATATCTACGATAAAACCAGCCTCTTTAGACGGGCAATCGATGCAGGCAGCGATTACATCAGTGCCATGAAACTCTATGGTAAAAAGGTCCCCATGGCGCGCTACATGAAAGTGCTCAATGCGATGATCAAAGAGCAGGAGCATGCCCGGGTGCTGCAAACCGTTGAAAGTATCGAGTCGGATTATCCGGATGCTGCTAATATCGCAGAGCTGTATGAAAATGCCGTCAAGGCAGCCCAAAAAACCGGTGAATTGGCACTGGTGAACCGTTATGCCGGAAAGCTCTATGCCTACCAGAACGAGAAGGCGATCAACACCTATACTCCGTGGATCG
>QKHD01000136.1 GCA_003250175.1 Helicobacteraceae bacterium | reverse complement strand
AAGCTGAGACGGTGTTTGGCCAGTTCAGGTTGAATCTGGTAACGCAGGGTGTCCATATTTCCCAAGATTTTGGAATTAAGCATGATATCCTGCGCTTCTTCGATGCTAAGCCCGAGATCATCGGCCAGTTTTTTGCAGCCGGGGCAGTTAATGTTCATAAAAAAACCATTTTGTTAAATTAATAACATTATATAAGAATTAATATTAAGAGTAAAGTGAAATCCCCCGAAAGGGGGAACGATTATGGTCGTGGAAGTGCGCGGCGGGTGTGGGAATCCTGGGGAGTGTCGAGGGTGTGGCTGCCAATGATGGCGGCCACTTCTTCGACGGTTTCCTGCATGGAGATCGCCTGGGCACTGAGCTCTTCTGCGGAGGCAGCGGTCTCTTCGCTGTTGGCGGCATTTTGCTGAATGATGTCTTCGATCTCCTTGATGGAGTCGGTGACCGACTCCATGTTGCGGGTCTGTTCGTTGACAGACTGTGACATCTCAGCCAGCAGGTTGTAGGTCTTTTTGACGTTATCCAGAATATCGGTAAAGGCTTCGTTGGTCTGGGAGGCAAAACCGTTGCCCTCCTTGACCAGGTCGATGGAGGTCTGGATAATGGCCGAGGTCTCCTTGGCCGCTTCCGCGGAGCGGCTGGCCAGGTTTTTCACTTCGTCGGCGACGACCGCAAAGCCCAGACCGTGTTCACCGGCTCGGGCCGCTTCGACGGCGGCGTTGAGGGCCAGCAGGTTGGTCTGGAAAGCGATCTCTTCGATGGTTTTGATGATCTTGGAGATCTGTTCGCTCGACTCGGTGATTTTACCCATGGAGTTCATCAGATCGGACACCTTTTCGTTACCGTCCTGGGCCGATTTGTACGCCGTGTTGGCCAATTGGTTGGCTTCGGAGGCGTGGGAGGCGTTCAGACGGTTGATCTCCGCAGTCTCCTGCATCTTAGCGGTGATGCGCTCGATGTTGGAGGCCTGGTTGGTCGCCCCTTCCGCCAATGAGGTGGAGGCCTCGGCGATCTGGCCGGCGGCCATGGTCACCTGGGAGCTTCCCTCATAGATGGTGTTGATGGAGCCGCCGATCGGCTTGATGACCCCGCGGTTGACCATATAGGTCATGATCAAGGCCAGAATTATAATCAGGGCCAGGGAGATGAGCAGAATATAGACCACGATGGTGGTAATCAGCTCGCCGGTGGAGTCCTGAACCGCCTTGATGTGCGCTTCGATATCGTCGGTCCAGACACCGGTTCCGACGACCCAGCCCCACTCTTTAAACTCGGCCACAAAGGAGAGCTTGGGTTGGGCACCTTCCGCCCCTTTGTTCCAGTGGTAGCGGACGTAACCGCTGCCCTGCTCGCTTACCAGCTTGACCATGTCGGTGAAGATGAACTTGCCGTCCGTATCCTTAATGTCACCGATATTGGTGCCGTCGAGGGCGGGGTTGTCCGGGTGCATGATCATGGTCGGGGTCTTGTCGTTGATCCAGAAGTAGTTGGCGTCACCCTGGCCAAAACGCATGTTTTTAACGGTTTCGATCGCCTCTTTCTGGATTTTGCCGGAGACATCTTCGAGGTATTCGCCCGTACCGATGATCCAGTTATAGGGTTTAAAGGACACCACGTAGGAGACTTTTAGCTGGGGCTTGTCAAATCCCGGTTTGGGCCAGGAGTAGTCCACAAACCCTTTGCCGGACTGCTTAACCACATCGACCATCTCCACGAAGAGGCGTTTGCCCTCCGGATCGGCGGTGTTGCTCAGGTCTTTTCCGTCAAGTTTGGGGTTGATCGGGTGCATGACCATGCTCGGCTGCATGTCCTGAATCCAGAAGTAGCCGTCTTTACCGTAGCGGGCATCATAGACAAGTGATTTGATGGCCGCCTGCAGCTGGGCTTTGCTCATGCGGTTCTTATTGGCTTCGTAGTAGCCCTCGATGGTTTTTAGAATCACGTCCGTGCGGCTTTGGAGCGTATTCTCGAGGTTTTCCTTGACCTTTTCGATGGCGGTCTGTTTGTAATAGGAGCGCAGCGTGTTGATGGCGATATTGACCGCCGTCTTCAGTTCGCTCTCCTTGGCACTGTAGGCGGAGGTTTTATAATCTTCCGCCCGCTCCTTGGTGATCTGATCCATATTGGTCTTGAGCTGATAGATGGAGATCGCCGCCACCAGCGATGCCATCAAAACCAGCGCGATTATCAGCAGGATAACAATTTTCCATTTGATCGTAAGTCTGTTCATTCGAAACTGCCTTTCATACGTCTTCCCTATCCAAATCGGATATAACGATTAATAATACATGAAAAGTATAGCATGGGGGTAGCATAGTGTGCTTGGTTTTTGTCTATAAAATGAAATTATAAGTTTGTAGCCTATAAGATTGAACTACCTGAAACCCCATTCATGATTCCCCCCGCTTAAAAGGAAGCCCATGTCCGTCGACACCGATGCACGATTCAAAATGGTGGAAAAAACCATGAAAAAGCTGGGCTACGACCGCAGCGCCCTGATCGAAAGCCTCCACACCGCCCAGGAGACCTTCGGCTACCTCGAACCCGAGGTGCTCAAATATATCGCCAGAAAGCTGCGGCTCCCTTTTTCCAAGGTCTACGGGGTGGCGACCTTTTACCACTTTTTCCGCCTCAAGCCCAAGGGAAAACACACCCTGGTGGTCTGCATGGGAACGGCCTGCTATATCAAGGGGGCCAACAAACTGCTGGACAAACTGGAGGCGCGCTTCGGCATCAAGGCGGGGGAGACGACCAAAGACGATCTGCTCTCCTTGCTGACGGCGCGCTGTGTGGGGTCGTGTTCATTAGCCCCCATCGCCATTTATGACAACCGTCCCGTGGGCAAACTGGACGAGGAACGAACCCTCGCGGAAGCGGAAGGAATGCTCTCATGATACGATCACTGGAAGAACTGCAGGAGCTAGCGGAGAAAAAACGGTGCGACGACGAGGCGTGCAAGGAGGAGCTGCGGGTCTGTATCGGCAGTACCTGCCTCTCTTTGGGGGCCGAAGCGATCCAAAAGGAGCTGGATTCCGGCGTGAAGGCCAGAGGTCTGGAGAAACGGTGCCGCGTCAAAGGGGTAGGGTGCAACGGGCTGTGTGCCGCGGGCGTGCTGGTCTCCCAGGTCAACAAGGCCTCCGGAACGGAGATTTTGTTTGAATCCATCACCGAATCCGACGCCAAGGCGCTGCTGGATGCCTACGAAACGGGCGCGGTACTCGAATCCAAACGCTCCGACACCACCCGGGCCTTTTTTACCAAGCAGAAGAAGATCGTTCTGGAAAACGCGGGCTACATCGATCCGGACGATATCGAAGACTACATCGCCCACCAGGGCTATGCCGCCCTCTTTGACACCCTGACCAACGCGCTTCCGGGCGAAGTGCTGGACGAGGTCAAGCTTAGTGGCCTTCGCGGTCGCGGCGGCGGCGGGTACCCCACGGGGCTGAAGTGGGAGAGCGTGGCCAAGGTGGAGAGCGAGGTCAAGTACATCGTCTGTAACGGCGACGAAGGGGATCCCGGCGCCTTTATGGACCGGGCCATTATGGAGGCTGACCCGCACCGGATTTTGGAGGGCATGGCCCTCGCGGGGTATGCGTGCGGGGCAGAGCAAGGCTATATCTATGTCCGCGCCGAATACCCC
Source organism: Helicobacteraceae bacterium (assembly GCA_003250175.1). Taxonomy (GTDB): domain Bacteria; phylum Campylobacterota; class Campylobacteria; order Campylobacterales; family SZUA-545; genus SZUA-545. Next base: position 922 of record QKHD01000136.1, on the reverse strand, counting down.
ATGGCGGTGGAGAAGCTCAACCGCGCCATCAAACAGGCGAGACAGCTGGGTATTCTGGGGCGCCACATCGCCGACAGCGGCTTTAGTTTTGACGTGGAGGTGCGTCTGGGCGGCGGTGCCTTTGTCTGCGGCGAGGCGACGGCGCTCATTACCTCCATCGAGGGCAACCGCGGCCATCCGCGCCAAAAGCCCCCGCACCTGAGCGATTCGGGACTGTGGAACGCCCCCACGGTGCTCAACAATGTGGAGACCTTTGCCAATATTCCCCCCATTATCCGTAACGGCGGGGCGTGGTACCGGGGCTTCGGTACGGAAAAATCTCCGGGTACGAAGGTCTTTGCCCTTACCGGCCAGATCGTCAACACCGGTCTGGTGGAGGTCCCCATGGGGATGAGCCTGCGAGAGATTATCGAAGAGATCGGCGGAGGGATTCCGGACGGCAAGAAGTTTAAGGCGGTGCAGACGGGCGGGCCCAGCGGCGGCTGTATTCCGGAGCAGCACATGGACACGCCCGTCGATTACGACTCCCTCAAATCCCTGGGCTCCATCATGGGAAGCGGCGGCATGATCGTCATGGATGAAGACTCCTCCATGGTGGAAGTGGCGCGCTTTTTTATGGAGTTTTGCCAGAGCGAATCCTGTGGCAAGTGCGCCCCGTGCCGCGTGGGTACGACGGAGCTTTCCAAGATTTTGGGCAAGTTCTCCCGCAAGGAGGCCACGGCCAGGGACCTCGATCAGCTGCGCGATCTGTGTGAGGTGGTCAAGGAGACCAGCCTCTGCGGTCTGGGGCAGACGGCACCCAACCCCGTCACCAGCACCCTGAAATATTTTGAGTCCGAATACCTGGACGCGATCCGTAAGGAGAACGCATGATACACCAAAAAGCACGGGTCAAAACCTTTAAGATCGACGGCAAGGACGT
>QKHD01000137.1 GCA_003250175.1 Helicobacteraceae bacterium | reverse complement strand
GCTTCGTCAGAAAAGAGATAGGCAACAATCAAAGAGAGAATCAGAAGCGCGTGGAAGATTCGGATAGCCAAAGACCAGGTAAAAACCGACTCGGTCGGCAAAGACGAAACAGAATGCATCAGAGGTCCGATAGGATGAAGATGGTTGATATTATCAGGAATGGTGGATGAAAAATCAATGAAAGTGAAAGTGAGGGGGCTGCAAACCCTCACTTTCTGAAACGATTGTTCCGGATAGGCTTACCCTACCGGAAAAGGACAAGAAAGAAATGTAAGATATTTCATATCTTCTTTAGGGGTTGGGTGGGAGAAAGTATGAAAGGCATTTCAACAACCCCTAAAGTAAGATTATTATAACACCCAAATCCTGAGAAAAGTAACTGGAAAGTAAACAGATTGAACTTTTTTTAGGAGATGTTCGAAATTTTGAAGCAGTTTTGCCCTGCCTCATGGCGGTACTCAAGACCGAATTGGTGCATGTCCAGAACCTTCTTGACGATGTACAAACCTAGGCCCAGACCGTCTTCGGAGCCTTTGGCAAAGGGCTGAAGATAGTGCTCGATACTCTCCGGAAGTGCCTCGGCCTTGTTGCAGATTTCGATACGCTCCGCATCGACGATCAGATAGACCTTTTTCTCTCTGGAATATTTGATACCGTTGTCCAGAAGATTTTTCAACGCCAGGGCAAAGGTGTCGAAGTCGATCCGGATGCTTCCGGAGGTACGCAGTTCGATATGGAGCCGCTGCTCGCGCTCTTCGTCGGAGAGCATCAGCATGTCCACCGCGTGCTCCACCACATCGCGGACACCGTAGAGGCGTTTTTTCAGGGTGTAGGTGCTGGAGGTGACCTCTTCGATACGGGCAAATTCGCGGATCAGCTCATCGAGACGCTCATAACTTTTGATGACCCGGTCTTTCTGTTTACCCTCTTCGAGCATCTCGGCGGAAACACGCCCTTTGGCAATGGGGGTGCGAAGCTCGTGCATGATGGTGCGCATAAACATCTGACGTGACTCCATCAGGGCCTTGGTCTTTTTGATGGCGGTATCCAGCTCATTGGAGACGGCACCCACCTCATCCCGACACTCCGATGAAAAATCCACATTCTCCCCTTCGGAAAAACGGCGAATCTTCTCCCTTAGCTCCTTAAGCGGCTTCATGCTTCGTAGCAGCAGGAGAAAGACCAGGGTCGTGACCATCAAAACCGCACCCAAAACCGCCCAGAAAATCGCCCGGGACGGCGGATGCAAGTTGTCCTTGAGCACGATCATATAAAAGGGGGAATCGACAATCAGGTATTTGGACTCTTCAAACTCCACGACAAAGAGCTTTTTGGCCTTGCGGGGCAGTTCCTGTTCAAAGAGCACCTGACCTTCCTGGATAATACGGCGAATCTTGTCCGTGTCGTGGACCGACTCGTACTGCATTTCGTGGATCAGGTTATAGAGCTCCTCCCTATCGGCATTGCGCCGTTGCAGGAAGTTGATGGATTTCATCGTCTCAAAATAGCGGTGGTGCTGTTCGCGGACAAACTCCCGCTTCTCATGGATGGAAAAATAGAGGAAAAAGGCCAGCAGCCCCACCAGCGCAATGAGGTAGAGCAGCGTAACCTTGACGACAATCGAAACAGGAATTTTCAACCCACAACCTTATACCCGATACCTCGCACCGAGTGGATGTAGACGGGGTTTTTTGAGTTGTCGCCGATCTTGTTGCGGATACGGCCGATGAGGACGTCGATACTTTTGTAGCTGCTGTCGTAGTTGATGGAGTCGATGTTGTCGATCATCTCGTCACGGGAAATGGCGAACCCGTGCTTTTCGATCATGTAGGCCAGCACATCGTACTCCGCGTTGGTGAGGTTCAGCGGTGCGTCGTTCATGTAGATCAGGTGCTCGCCACGCTCCAGGCGGAAGACGCTGGGCTTTTTATTTTTGCCTCCGGACTCCTCCTGTTTGCCGTAGCGGCGCATGACACTGAGAATCCGGGCGTAGAGCTCCTTGGGGTCGTAGGGCTTGGGCAGATAGTCATCCGCCCCCAGCTGCAATCCGATCACCTTGTCGCTCACATCTCCACGGGCGGAGGAGATGATGATGGGCAGTTTCGTGCTCTCCCTGAGGCTCTTGCACACATCCAGACCGTCCATGCCGGGCAGGGTCAGATCCAGCAGCACCATGTCAAAGGCCTCGACCTTCACGGTGCTCAGCGCAATATAAGGGTCGTCGACCACCTTGACGTCGATGTGGTATTGTTCCAGAAACTCCGAGAGAATCTCCGCAAACTCCAGGTCGTCTTCGATCATCAAAATCCGGATGTTTTTATGTGCCATGCTTGTCTACCGTTTCGAAATGTCAACGCTTAGGGGCGTTTCATGCCCTTGGCCGGCATCTGGGCCAGCTTCTCTTTCAGGGCGATCCGCTGCTTGGCGTCAAGCACCTCGATCATCTTGGCCATGAAATCCGCTCGGATGGCCAGAGCCGCTTCCTGTCTTGCGGTCGCTTTTTTGATAAAAGCCGCTTTGTCAAACCCTTTTTCGCTCACCGCGTCGGAGAGTGCTTCCATGGGCATGCCCTCTTCGTCACGCAGGGATTTCATCTTGTAGCGGCGCTCGACCATCAGTTTTTCGATGCTCTCTTTTTGGGCGTCGCTGAGATCGAGGGAGAAGAGCACCCGCTTGATCATGCCGTCACCGCGGTCCATACCGCCTTTTTGCATCATGCCCATGCCGGGTTTGCCCTCCGGACATCCCTGTCCGTTCATGGGGCCGTTGCCGTATGCCAGAAGGCCGCCGGTTGTCAGTACAACAGCTGCGATGACTGCAGCCAATTGATGTCGTTTCATCATCTATTCCTTGTTTTGGGATAATTCCAGTATAAAGGTATCCAGTAAACCGTGGGAAACAACGAAGTAAACAGGCGGTAACACCTAGCCCACATCCGGAAGGCGGATGGTAAATTCGGCTCCGCCCTCCGCATTACCCGCAGCCAGGCTTCCGTGCATGTGCTTTTCGATAATCAAGCGGCACAGGTGCAGCCCCAGGCCGGTTCCCTGCTCGCCCTTGGTGGTTACCTCCGGACGGAAAAGGGCTTCGGGGAGCAGGTGCTCCGGAATCCCCCCGCCGTTGTCCTGAATCACCAGCACCACATCGCCCCCGTCGCGCCGCCCGATGATTTTAACCAGCGGTGCCGGCGTAGCCGTATGGGCAAACTGATCCATGGCGTTGGTGACCAGATTGATAATTACCTGCTTGAATTCGTTGCTGATCCCATGCACATAGAGGCTCTTTTCCACATCGCACTGCACCGTAACGCCGTTGCTTTTGGTCAGCGGAGCCAGCAGACGCACCACCGACGCCACCGTCGGGGCCAGCTCAAAATCTTCCCACTGGCGGTCGTGCTTGACAAAGAGACGGAAATCGTCAATCGTCTGGGAGAGGAAAGCGATACTTCCGTTAAAGGCGGCACTCACCTCGTCCAGATACTCCCGTTCCAGTTCCCCGGCGATGTAGGCCTCTCTTAAACCCTGGGACATCACCCCCATGACATTTAAAGGCTGTTTCATCTGGTGGGAGATAAACCCGACCATCGTCCCCAGTTCCGCCAGCTTGGTCCGCTCGATCAAAAGCTCCTCATGCAGCTCTTTTTCCTTCATCAGCTTCTGGTTCAGGGCCATCTCGCTGATCACCTGCTGATTGAGCTTTTCGTTGGCTTCGCTGAGCGCCTGGGTCTTGGCGTCGATCTGTTCTTTGAGGATGCGTTTGATGCGGTGGTCTTCAATCACCGAGGCGGCCAACTCCGCGACGATAACCAAGAGATCGGCATCGTTTTCGTTGTAATTGCCCTCTTGTTTGTTGAGCACCTGCAGCACCCCCAGCAGGTTGTCAAATTTCCCGATAATGGGGACGGCAACGAGCTGGCTGGTGGTGTAGCCGCTCTGCATGTCGATGTCCGGATTGAAGTGGGGGTTTTTGTAGACATCGTTTTCGATAATACGCTGGCGCTTCTGCCCGCAGTAACCGGCGATCCCCTTATCGAGGCTGATGGAGATTTTCTCATCCATCCCCAGGGCGATCTTGCTGGTTAGCTGGTTTTTTTCTTTATTAAAGATAAACAGGGAGCTGCGTTCAGAGCTGGTGATGTCCGTGGCGATGTCCGTGATCTCCTGGTAGATATCCAGGATTTTGTTCTCTTTGCGCAGCAGGTTGGTGAGTTCGACAATAACGGAAAGTTTGGCCTTTAGCTCCACGCTGTCCTCCATTGATGGCAGTCCTTTACACCGGATTGAGTGTACGCTTAAATCGTCAGGCTACTATATCGTTATCAGTATATCAAACGGATTAATAAGGAAGAGCCAGGGCACCGTACCCCGCACAGCCTTTGTTGGCAGGGATGGTGTAGTCCCCGTGCAGCGGATCGACCAGCCCCGTATCGGTGACCGCAAGGCTGTCGGTATCAAAGCCGGTTCCCTGCCAGGATGAGAGCATTGTATAGTTTGTCACATAGTAAAGGCTGAACTCCGGCTCCTGATAGCAATTGTTGTTAATCGTCGGAGAACTGAGCGCACTTTCACT
>QKHD01000080.1 GCA_003250175.1 Helicobacteraceae bacterium | reverse complement strand
ATGAAGTCCATCATGGGCTATGTCAAACTCTACGCTCCGGATGCGATCGTCATCGTCGTCACCAACCCGCTGGATGTCATGACCTACGTGGCGTTCCGCGAAAGCGGGTTTGACCCCTCTAAGGTGATCGGTATGGCCGGTATCCTGGACGGTGCGCGCATGGCCAGTTTCATCTACGAAAAACTGGGCTACGGCGCAGGCCAGATCCGTGCGACGGTTATGGGCGGCCACGGCGACACCATGGTACCGCTGCAGAGCTACTCCACCGTGGCCGGTGTGCCCCTGACCGACGTCATGCCCCAGGCAGATATCGATGATATCGTCGAGCGCACCAAGCACGGCGGTGCGGAGATCGTCAAGTACCTGCAAAACGGGTCGGCCTACTACGCTCCGGCGAAGGCGACCGCGCTGATGGTCGAAGCGATCCTCAAAGACTCCAAGCAGATTTACCCCTGTTCGGCGTTTTTGAACGGCCAGTACGGTTATAACGACGTCTACTCCGGCGTGCCCATCGTTTTGGGTGCCAACGGGGTGGAAGAGGTCATCGAAGTGACCCTGACGGATAAAGAGCGCAACATGTTTGCCCACTCCGTCGAAACCGTTCAGGGGATGATCAAAACCCTGAACGAAAACAACTTCTTTTCCTAAGCGAGCAAGCACCATGGCATATCGAATCGAAAAGGATACGATGGGAGAAATCCGGGTTCCGGATGAGAAGTACTGGGCCGCACAGACCCAGCGCAGCCTGGAGAACTTCAAGATCGGCACCGAAAAGATGCCGCTGGAGATCACCCGGGCCTTCACCTATCTGAAAAAGGCGGTGGCCCTGGTCAACAAAGACCTGGGCATGCTGGATGCGAAAAAAGCGGACGCCATCGCCCAGGCGGCGGACAAAGTCCTCTCCGGAGCCTATGACGACCAGTATCCGCTGGTGGTCTGGCAGACCGGTTCGGGCACCCAGTCCAACATGAACAACAACGAAGTCCTGGCCAACCTGGCCACGGAGATTCTGGGCGGGGATTTCAGAAAAGAGAAGTTGGTTCACCCCAACGACGACGTCAACAAGTCCCAAAGCTCCAACGACACCTATCCCACCGCCCTGCACGTGGCGGCGGTGATGGCGGTGGAAGACCAGCTGCTTCCCGCCATCAAAGTGCTCCGGAGCACCCTGAAGGCCAAATCCGACGCCTTCAAAAACATTGTCAAGATCGGCCGAACCCACCTGCAAGACGCCACGCCCCTGACCCTGGGGCAGGAGATCAGCGGCTGGGTGGAGATGCTGGACAAATGCGAAATGATGGCGGTTGAATCCCTTAAACCCGTCCGCGAACTCGCCCTGGGCGGGACGGCGGTCGGTACGGGGCTCAATGCCCATCCGGAGCTGGGTGAACGTGTGGCGAAGAAACTCTCCGAACTGACCGGAAAGTCCTTCGTAACCGCACCCAACAAGTTCCACGCCCTGACCAGCCACGACGCTCTGGTCTACGCCCACGGCGCCCTGAAGGCCCTGGCGGCGGACATGATGAAGATCGCCAACGACGTTCGCTGGCTCGCCTCCGGACCGCGCTGCGGTATCGGTGAGATCACCATTCCGGAAAACGAACCGGGAAGCTCCATCATGCCCGGCAAGGTCAACCCGACCCAGTCCGAAGCGGTCACCATGGTGGCCTGCCAGGTGATGGGCAATGACGCGGCCATCGGGTTTGCGGCCAGCCAGGGGAACTTCGAGCTCAACGTCTTTAAGCCGGTGATCGCCTACAACTTCCTGCAGTCCGTGCGCCTGCTGGCCGACTCCATGGTCAGCTTCAACGACAACTGCGCCGTGGGGATTGAACCGGTGAAAGAGCAGATCGACAAGTACCTGAACGAATCGCTCATGCTCGTAACCGCCCTCAACCCGCACATCGGGTATGAGAATGCGGCCAAGATCGCCAAAACAGCCCACAAAAACAACGCCACCCTCAAAGAGACGGCGGTTTCCCTGGGTCTGCTGAGCGCCGAAGAGTTTGACCGATACGTGATTCCGGAAGATATGACCGGACCCAAAGCTTAACATCCGGCCAATCCGGAGAGATGACTATGCAAAAAGGTAGAAAATAATGAACATTCATGAGTACCAAGCGAAAGAATTATTCAGAAAATACGGTGTGCCCACCCCACGCGGCCACATCGCCTTTACCCCTGACGAAGCGGTAAGAGCGGCCCAGGAACTGGGCGGCAGCCTCTGGGTTGTCAAAGCGCAGATTCACGCAGGCGGCCGGGGTCTTGGCGGTGGTGTCAAGCTGGCCAAATCCACGGCGGAAGTCAAAGAGCTGGCCAAGGAGATCATCGGGATGAACCTGGTGACCCACCAGACCGGTCCCGAGGGCAAACTGGTGCAGAAGGTCTACGTCGAAGAGGGCGCGGATATTCAGCGCGAATACTACCTGGGTATGGTTCTTGACCGTGCCAGCGAGATGCCGGTGATGATGGCCTCTACCGAAGGTGGTATGGAGATCGAAGAGGTCGCCGCCCACCATCCGGAGAAGATTGTCAAGATCGCCATCGATCCACTGATCGGTTTCCAGGGCTTCCACGGCCGCGTACTGGCCTTTGGTCTGGGTCTGGAAAAGGACGAGGCGATCAACTTCATCAAATTTGCCAGCGCACTCTATACCGTCTACATGGAAAACGACGCGGAGATGATCGAGATCAACCCGCTCATCATGACCGGCAAAGGGGAGTTCCTGGCCCTGGATGCGAAGATGGGCTTTGACAACAACGCCCTTTACCGCCAGAGCAAGATCGCCGAAATGCGCGACCTGAGCGAAGAGGAACCCACCGAGATCGAAGCGGGCAAATACGGCCTCAGCTACATCAAACTCGACGGCAATGTCGGTTGTATGGTCAACGGTGCGGGTCTGGCCATGGGAACCATGGACACGATCAACTACGAAGGGGGCCAACCGGCCAACTTCCTCGACGTCGGCGGTACGGCCAATGCCGAAACCGTTGCCAAAGGGTTTGAGATTATCCTGGCCGATCCGAACGTCAAGGCGATCTTCGTCAACATCTTCGGCGGTATCGTCCGCTGCGACCGCGTTGCCAACGGGATTTTGGAAGCAGCCAAAATCACCAAGGTCGACGTACCGGTGATCGTCCGTCTGGACGGTACCAACGCGAAGGAAGCCAAAGAGATTCTGGATAACGCCGGAATCAGCAACATTATCGCCGCAACCGACCTGGCCGACGGCGCCAAAAAAGCGGTTGCAGCAGCTAAGGGAGCGAACTAATGAGTATTCTGGTTAACAAAGACACCAAGGTCATCGTTCAAGGATTTACCGGTAAGGAAGGCACCTTCCACGCCGAGCAGTGCCTCGCTTACGGCACCAAAATTGTCGGTGGGGTAACCCCCGGCAAAGGCGGTCAGCAACACCTGGGCAAACCGGTTTACAACACCGTAAAAGAAGCCGTTGCCGATACGGGTGCCACGGTCTCCATGATCTTCGTTCCGCCGGCCTTTGTGGCCGATGCGGTGATGGAAGCGGCGGAGAGCGGGATTACCCTGGCGGTGATCATCACCGAAGGGGCACCGGTTAAGGATATGATGTACGCCAAAGCCTACGCGCAAAAACGCGGCACCATGACCATCGGGCCAAACTGCCCGGGTATCATTACCGCAGAAGAGTGCAAGATCGGCATCATGCCGGGCTTCATTTTCAAAAAAGGGAATGTCGGTCTGATCTCCAAATCCGGAACCCTGACCTATGAATCCGCCAACCAGGTGGTAAAAGAGGGCTTCGGGATTACCACGGCGGTCGGTATCGGCGGCGACCCGATCATCGGGCTTAGCTACAAGCAGCTGCTGCCCATGTTTGAAAACGACCCCGAAACCAAGGCGATCGTCATGATCGGCGAGATCGGCGGAACGCTGGAAATCGAAGCGGCGGAGTATATTAAAGAGCACGTCACCAAGCCGGTGGTCGCCTTTATCGCCGGCCAGACCGCACCCAAGGGAAAACGCATGGGCCACGCCGGTGCGATTATCTCCGGAGGCAGCGGAACCGCCCAGGAGAAGATGGAAGCCCTGCAGGCCGCAGGCGTTAAAGTCGTCGTCTCTCCGGCGGACATCGGCAAAGCTGTTGCCGAGGTCATGAAAAAATAACCTTTCCCTTTCCTGCCCGTAAGGGCGGGACCCCTTTTTACTAAAGCTTTTCTTAATTTAAAATCACTATATTGTCAGCATCAAGAGAGTCTCCAAGACCCTTCGCAAGGAGTAAACGATGCGACAAACCTATGAAGTCCAAAACGTCAAATGCGGCGGTTGCGCCAGCACCCTCAAAAAGTCCCTTGCCGAACAATTTGGCGAGGTCGAAGTCGACCTGGATGCCATGCCCAGAAAGATCACCCTCGAAATCGCTCCGGAGCAGGAAGAGAGCCTCAAGCTCGCCCTGCGCAAACTGGGCTACCCTTTGAGCAGTGACGAGCTGGGTACCTTTGCCACCATCGAGACCAAGGCCAAGAGCTTCGTCTCCTGTGCCATCGGCAAGATGTCCGATAACGAATAGTTAAATTTCGTAACATGTCACACCATGCTCCGGAATACTCCGG
>QKHD01000171.1 GCA_003250175.1 Helicobacteraceae bacterium | reverse complement strand
GAGGATCAGTACGATAAAGGCGTTGACGGCAAAATCAAAGGTATATTCCATAGTGTCCTAACCACGTTCTTCCAAAACCGTCCGCGCGTCCTGAATGTCACGGGCGATCTGTGCTTTGAGTTCATCCAACTCGGCAAACATCATATTATCACGTATTCTCTTCACAAACTCTATGTCCGCCGTCTCCCCCGCCTGGGCGATATCCGCATCCAGAATATGGGTCTCCACGGCAAAACTGCCGTCCGTCGTCACCCGGTGGCCGATGAAGGCGACGGAATCGTACCACTGCCCTTCGATACGGGTTTTGCAGGCATAGACCCCCTCGGCGGGAAGCAGAAAGTTTTTAATATCGAGGTTGATGGTGGGGTAGAGCTGACGCATCCCCAGCCCCTGGCCGCGGATCACCTGGCCGCTGACCCGGTAGGTGTGCCCTAACAGCATGGCCGCCAGCTCCACCTCACCCACCCGCAGGTAGCCCCGGATGGTGCGGGAGTGCACCGAGATGCCCTCGGCCTTCACCTCATTGACGATCACGACCTTGCCGGGAAAGTAGGAGGTAATATCCCGCGCCTCGCCGCTGCGGTTGTGGCCAAAGCGGAAGTCATACCCCACCACGATGGTCTCCAGCTTGGGAAATTTCACCTTGAGCATATCGATAAACTCCTCCGGAGTGAGTTGGGAGATGTCGCTCAGCTCCAGGTAGAAGATGGGGTAGTTGACGTAGGCCTCGCGGGCACCCTTGGGGGTGAGGTTGGTGTGTTCGGTGTCGATAACCAGAATGGCGCCGTTTTGGCCCAGATGTTCGAAAAGCTGCTGATGGCCGACGTGGATGCCGTCGAATCCTCCGATCGCAATGGCTTTGATGGTTCCTCGGTCGGTATGGTTCACGGATGGTTCACTTTGCAATAGAGTATAAATTCCTGGTTGCCTTCACGCCCGGCCAGGGCGGCGGGTGCCGATTCGAGCAGCGCCACGCCCAGGGTTTCAAGGCGCTGGATAAAGGCTTTGAGTACGTTATTTATAACCTCTTCCTCCTTGATAACCCCTTTTCTGTCCCGCTTTGCCTCGCGCCCCACTTCAAACTGCGGTTTAAAGAGCAGAATCATCCGGTCATTCGCCAGGGCAATCATGGGCTCAATAATGTGGTGCAGCGAAATAAAGGAGGCGTCGCAGGTAATCAGGTCGTACCGTTTTTTTGGGTCAAACTCCCGGATATCGGTCTGTTCGCACACCGTCACCTCCGGACGCTCCCGAAGGCTGGCATGGAGCTGGTCGCTCCCCACATCCAGCGCCGTCACGTGCCCCGAACCCGCTTCTAAAAGCACCTCCACAAAGCCGCCCGTGCTGCTCCCCACATCAAGTACATCGAGCCCCGTCACCTCTATGGCTCGGCTTTGCAAAAAGCCCTTCAGCTTATAAGCGGCGCGGCTGACATACCCTTCGGCCTCCAGCAGCTCGACCACCTGATCATGAATCGTCGTGGAGGGTTTGGTGCAAACCTCTCCTGAGACGGCAACCTTGCCGCTTTTGATCATATCCCCCGCCTTGGTGCGGGTGGAGACCAACCCCTGCTCTACCAGGTAGTGATCGAGCCTCACCCTTCGCCCCTTTTCCGGAGGCGGTGTCCCAGGGCATAATAGACGGAATAGGTCAGGGCCAGCAGCAGGTAGATCATGGCGATATCCTGCAGGGTCCGGCGGTCGTTTTCCCAAAGATAGAGCAGCATCAGCCCCCAGGTCGCCGTCATCATCACCATGGAAACCCCCACCGCCAAACGGGAGGCTCCGGTCTGCCCGATCAGGCGCCAGTTGGCGATGGAGACGGCCAGGGAGACAATGAGAAAGGTCATGCTGGAAAAGGCCACGATATCCCCCAGCTTGCCGAACATCACGAAAAGCGAGGCCAGGATAAACATCAAAAAAAGAGCGTTCTCCGGCGTCTTGTTGCTATCCGTACGGGAAAACAGCGAAGGAAGAATCTCGTCCTTGGCGATGTTGGCCATCATCCGGCTCGCCCCAAAGAGCGTGCCGTTAATCGCCGAACCGGTCGCCAGCAGGGCGGCTAGCGCCGTCAGGTAAAAACCCCACTCCCCAAAGGCGGGGCGCAGGGCTTCGGCCACGGCGTACTCGTGCGAGGCCTGGATCGCCGCCGCATCCAGACTTCCCATGACCGTCACCGCCAAAACCACGTAGATCAGCGTCACGATGGCAATGGCCAAATAGATGCCCCGGGGAATATTACGCTCCGGATTGTCGCTCTCCACCACGGAGTTGGTAATGAGCTGAAACCCCTCGAAGGCAACAAAGACGATCGCCCCGCCTAAAAAGACGCCGGCCACCCCATGGTCGAATACCGGGGTAAAGTGCTCCGGATTGACAAAAAAGAGCCCTGCGATCCCCATGATCGTCATAACAACGATCTTGAGGTAGACGATGATGTCCTCGCTGCGGCCCGCGCTCCGGATACCCCGGATGTTGATGAACAAAAAGAGCGCGATAATGCCCATCCCCAGCACCGTTTTCAGCCAGTAGATATCCGCCCCGCCCAGCATGGCCGCTCCGTAGGCGCCGAAGGTGTAGGCGTAGAGGGCCAGGGTGCCGATGTAGCCCAACAGCACGCTCCATCCCGTCAAACCGCTCAGGTAGGGAATCCGGGGAAAGGCGGCCTTGATGTAGGTGTAGCTGGCCCCGTCTTCACGGAAGGCCAGGGCCAGTTTGGCGTAATTGTACCCCGCCAGCAGCGCGATGATTCCGCCCAGGATAAAGACCAGCGGCGTGGCGGTCCCGGCGATGCCCTCGGCCATCCCCATGACGGAGAAGATCCCGCCGCCGATCATGGAACCGACCCCGATGGCGACCAGCTCCTTTAAACCCAGTTTCTCTTCGCTGCCTGCCACTCTCTACCCCAGCAGCTGCATCAGGTCAGCTTCGGCAAGCACCGTAACCCCAAGGCTCTGGGCCTTGTCCAGCTTGCTGCCCGCCTCGTCACCGGCTAACAGGTAGTCGGTCTTTTTGCTGACACTTCCCGTCACCTTGCCGCCGTTATCTTCGATGAGGGCCTTAAAGTGATCCCGTGGCTGTGAGAGCGTACCCGTGATAACAAAGGTCTTTCCGGAGATAGGCGAGTCGGTATTGATCTCGCGGAGGCTGACCGCCGGGTTGATCAGGCTCACCAGATCGGCAATGCGCTCGGCGTTGACCCGGCCAAACTCCAGCACCGATTCGGCCATCTCCCCGCCGATACCTTCCAGGGCAATCAGCGCGTCATAATCGGCCTTTACAAAATCGAGCCCGAAGGCTTCACAGAGCTTTTTACTGGCGACCTCACCAATGTGTTCGATCCCCAGGCCGTTGATAAAGCGCCAGCACTCCGTCCCCTTGGTAGCGGCAATGGCATCGAGCAGGTTGGTCACCTTTTTATCCTTGAACCCTTCCAGGCCGAGCAGCGCCTCCGGAGTGAGGCGGTAGAGATCGGCGATATCCCGAACCAGCCCCTCCTCATAGAGCTGCTCGACAATCTTGTCCCCCAGACCGTCGATGTTGAGGCACTTTTTGGAGGCGAAGTGGATGATGGCATTGACCACCCGCGCCGGGCAGGCGAGGTTTTGGCACTTGATCAGCGCCCCTTCATCCAGCAGCTCGCTCTGGCAGCGGGGGCAGTGGGTGGGTCGCAGGGGCGCCTGCTCTACTCCTTTGCGGAAGTTTTCCTGCACCTTGATAATTTTTGGGATCACGTCTCCGGAGCGGATGATGGTGACCGTATCGCCGATCCGGATATCTTTGCGGGTGATCTCGTCAAAATTGTGCAGCGTCGCGCGCTCGACCACAACCCCTTCGATGTTGACCGCCTCCACATTGGCCACGGGTGTCACCACACCGGTGCGCCCGACTTGCAGGTCGATGGAGCGGATCACCGTCGTCTTCTCCACCGCGGGAAATTTATAGGCACAGGCCCAGCGCGGGTTTTTAACCGTATAGCCCAGCTCGCGCTGCATGGCGATGGCATCGACCTTGATCACCATGCCGTCAAGCATCATGGCGATCTCCTGACGCATGGCGCCGATCTCTTCGTAGGCCTTCTCGATCTCCTCCACGCTTGCACACAAGACCACGTGGGGCGGATGGTTGAAGCCCAGGGCATAGACGCGCTGCATCAGGGCGTGGTTGCTCTTCTCTTCCAGGGTGTGGTGCCCGACGCCCCAGGGGTAAAAACTGAGCTTGCGCTCGGCGGTTATCTTGGCATCGAGCTGGCGCAGGCTGCCCGCGGCGGCGTTTCTGGGGTTGGCAAAAAGCGCCTCGCCGCGCTCCGCTCTAGCACTGTTCAGCGCCTCAAAATCCTCCTTGGCGATGACGATTTCGCCCCGGATTTCGATGGTGCTCTCTAAATCGATGCGTTTGGGGATGGAGTCAATCACCATGACGTTATGGGTAACGTCTTCGCCCATGGCGCCGTCGCCCCGGGTGATGGCCTGCTTGAGACGCCCCTTTTCGTAGATTAGGTTGAGGCTGGCCCCGTCAAACTTCGGCTCGCAGACAAAGGCGTCGATGCGGCCCTGTTTGTTGGCCCGCTCGACCCACGCCTCCAGCTCCTCTTGATCAAAA
>QKHD01000226.1 GCA_003250175.1 Helicobacteraceae bacterium | reverse complement strand
CCCCTTGTACTTCCTAATATCCAAACACTGAAAACGTGCGGATATCAAGCAGAGTAGGGTGCAAAACCCTATTTTCTTAAAAATCTCCGGATTTTCCTTACATGCTAATGTGATATTGCTCCGGAAATCGGCGATATTTGAACAAAGTGTTTGTATATCCGGAGGATGCGGGCTGAAATGAACAATGTGTTTAGGTATTGGAGGGTGTGGAAAAAATCAAACAGTTTCATAAGACTGCACCTTCTGCCCTCGTGCCGGGCGGGCACTTACTCTTTCTTTAGAAGAAAAGTAAGCAAAACAACCGCCACACAAAGAGCAAAAGGACAATCTTTCTGCTTTCCGGAGAGTTCCGGATAACGCAGCAACGACTTCCGGAACTTAATAACTCACACTCACCTTATTCTGCTTAATCGCCTTGATCAGCTCCGCGATCTTGGCCATGCGTTCCTCTTCGTCTTTCATGTGATGCACTGCTTCGAGGTTGAAGCTTTCGAGTTTTTGGTCCAGGTAGCCGGTGGTGAACTTGCCGTCGATAAAGTCCTGGTCTCGTACGATCTCCCGGTGCAGGGGGATGTTGGTCGGCACGCCGTCGATGTAGAACTCATCCAGCGCGCGTCGGGCTTTTTTGACCGCCCCTTCCCAGTCCAGCGCCCAGACGATGAGCTTGCCGATCATGGAGTCGTAGTTGGCGGGAATCGTGTAGCCCGCGTACATGCTGGTATCCAGCCGCACGCCGGGGCCGCCGGGGGCCATGTAGTTGGTGATGGTTCCGGCGGAGGGGAAAAACTGCCGCTTGGGGTCTTCCGCGTTGATCCGGAACTCCACCGCGTAGCCGCGGAATTTGATCTCCTCTTGCAAAAATCGCAGCTTGTCGCCTTCGGCGATTTCGATCATGCGCTGGATGATGTCGATTCCGGAGATGATCTCCGTGACGGGGTGCTCGACCTGCACGCGGGTGTTCATCTCGATGAAGTAGATGTTATCTTCCTCATCGACCAGAAACTCGATCGTCCCCACGCTCTCATAGCCCAGGCGAAACATCGCCTTGGTGGCGATGCGGTAGATATCTTTCCGGACGGCTTCGTTGAGCCGGGGGGAGGGGGCGATCTCGATCACCTTCTGGTGGCGGCGCTGGATGGAGCAGTCGCGCTCCCCAAGGTGCAGGACGTTGCCGTATTTGTCGGCGATAATCTGCACCTCGATGTGGCGCGGATTGGAAACATATTTTTCGATAAAGACCTCGCCGCGGCCAAAGTATTTGACCGCCTCGTTGGTGGCCGCTTCGAAGAGGGATTTGAACTCTTTTTTATTCCGGACAATCCGCATCCCGCGCCCGCCACCGCCAAAGGCCGCTTTGATAATCACCGGAAACCCGATGGCTTCGCTGATGCGCTCGCCTTCATTCATGTCGGTGACCGGCTCTTCCGTTCCTTCGATGACCGGCACGCCGATCTCTTTCATGGCGATCTTGGAGGCCATTTTGTCCCCGAAAAGGGCGATGTGCTCTGCCTTGGGGCCGATAAAGATGATGCCACGGTCCTCGCACGCCTGGGCAAACTCCGCGTTTTCGGAGAGAAAGCCGTAGCCGGGGTGGATGGCGTCGCAGTTGGCTTTGACGGCGAGGTTGATGATCTTGTCGTAATCGAGGTAGGCCTTGATGGGGTCGCCCACGAAGGGGTAACATTCGTCGGCCTTGCGCACCCAGATGCCGTCGAAGTCGACTTCGGAGAACATGGCCACGCTTTTGATGTCCAGCTCTTTACAGGCCCGGATAATCCGGAGGGCGATTTCGCCCCGGTTGGCGATGAGAACTTTCTTGATTTTTTTCATGGTTGGCTGCACCTTGGGAAAAATTTCCCCCATTGTAAGGGTTTTGGGGTGGGCATTTCTTTTTCCATGTTGCAGGAAATTTAATTATTTTTTGTTTGACTTATTGTTTAAAATTGCTAGAATTATTGTCATGAAACGCGACACCATCGACCGGCACACCCAGATTGCCAACGACATCATGTACCATATCTACACCCACATCGACACGCAGATCAACCTCGATGATCTCAGCCGCGACCTGGGGGTGAGCAAGTTCCACATGCACCGGATATTCAAGGATGTGTTCGAATCCAACATCTACGAAAGCATCAAGTCGATCCGCCTGCAAAAGGCCTCCAACCTGCTGCTGACCAACCGCTACGCCACTATCTCCGAAGTGGCGGCGCTGTGCGGGTACAGCTCCCACTCCTCCTTTATCAAGAGCTTCAAGGAGCGTTTCGGCATGACCCCCAAGGCGTGGCGAAACGGCGGCTATCTGGAGTATTCCCACGAGATTTTAAAGCAGTCCAAAAAGGCCATGGCCTCCACGGCGGACTTCTCCGGAATGGAGCCGGTGATTGTCAAGATGCCCCCCATGAAGAGCCGCTACATCCGCCACCTGGGCTACGGCTCCGGAATCCGCCAGACCTGGCAGAAGCTCTACGCCTGGGCCCTGGGCAACAACCTCAAAAACTACCGGCAGATCGCGCTCTTTCACGACAACCCCACCATCACGCCGCTGGAGTCCTGCCAGTACATCGCCTGCCTGGTCACGGAAGACGGCAAAGCTCCGGAGGGGGATCGCCTGCCGACCTTTCAGATCTCCGGAGGGGTCTATGCGCGGTTTGACCTGGAGGGTTTTCAGGGGGATAAACTCAAATTTATCCACTGGGTCTACCACGAGTGGCTGCCCGGCAGCGAATACGAAACCACGACCAAACCCTCCTACGCCGTCTACCGGAAAAACAACTTTTTAAGCGAGGACAACCGCTTTGATTTGAGTTTTTACGTCTCCATCAAGTACTAAAAAGTTTTTAGCCCGAATCAAACCAAGAAAGGGTAGAATAAACCCACTATTTATCCCCTCCGGACCGGAAAAAGGACGCGCCCTATGATCCTCATGATCGACAACTACGACAGCTTCACCTACAACATCGTGCAGTATTGCCAGGAGCTGGGGGCTGAGGTCAAGGTGATCCGTAACGATCAGCTCAGCGTTGCCGAGATCGAAGCGCTCCATCCGGAGAAGATCATCATCTCACCCGGGCCAGCCACGCCCAACGAAGCGGGGGTCAGCCTGGAGGTGATCGAGCACTTTAAGGACACGACGCCGATTTTCGGTATCTGTCTGGGGCATCAGGCCATCGGCCAGGCCTTTGGCGCCAACGTCATCCGCGCCAAAAACCTCATGCACGGCAAAACCTCCGTCATGCACAAAGACGCCGCCACGCCGATTTTTGACGGGGTTCCGGAGGAGTTTAACGCTACCCGTTACCACTCCTTGGTGCTGGAAAAAGAGACCCTGCCCGAGTGCATCAAAGTCACCGCCCACAGCACCGACGATCAGGAGATCATGGCGCTGGAGATCAAAGACCGCAAGATTTTCGGCGTGCAGTTTCACCCTGAGAGCATCATGAGCGAATACGGCTACACCATGCTGGATAACTTCCTGCGCTTATGAAAAGCACCTACGCCCTCTTAAGTCTGCTGCTGCTCGACGCGATCTTTCTGGTGATCGCCTCGTCGTCACTCTCCATCGGCAAGTACGAAGCGGAGCTTTTTTTTGAGGGCGACGGCTACCTGCACTACATCTTAGAGGCCTCCGCCGCACTGCTGGGGCAAAACGACTTCGCCCTGCGCGCCCCCTTTATCGTGCTGCACCTGATTAACGTCATGCTGCTCTTTTCCGTCTCCAGGGAGATCGTGCGAAGGGAAGAGGACGTGATTCTGGTCGCCATGCTCTTCTTGCTGCTGCCCGGGGTCAATACGGCGGCGCTCATCGTCAGCAAGACTGGGTTTATTATCTTTTTTACCCTGCTGTTTGTGCGACTCTTTCAGCTCTACGGCAAAAAGGCCTACTGGCTGCTGCTGCCCATGGCCTTTTTCGACAACGCCTTTATGTACCTCTTTGTCTCCCTGATGTTTTTCGGCCACTACCGCAAAGAGAGCCGGATGCTCTTTTTCTCCATCCTCGCCTTTGCCATCAGTTACTACATCTACGGGTTTGACCTGGGGCAGGAGGCCAAGGGCTATTTCCTCGATATCTTCAGCATCTACGCGGCCATCTTCTCGCCGCTTGTTTTTATCTTTTTTATCTACGCGCTCTACTGGCAGTTTGTCAAGGCCAACACCCGCCTGCCCGTGCTCTGGTTCGTCTCGGCGGTCGCCTTTTTGATCTCCATCATTCTTTCACTGCGCCAGAACATCCGGATCGAAGACTTCGCCCCCTACGCGGTGATCTACGTGCCCTACATGGTCTACACCTTCTACAACTCCTACCGCATCCGTCTTCCGGAATTTCGCCGGGTGCACAAGCTCTTTTTTGCCACCGTGCTGGTGACCCTGGTGCTCAACACCGTGACCACCTTTTTTAACAAGCCGCTTTATCTGCTGTTGGATAACCCCCGCCGCCACTTTGCCTACGAGCACCACTTCACCAAAGAGCTGGCCGCCCAGCTCAAGGGCATGGGGATCGACGCTGTCGATTGCGGCAGTGCCACCTTGCAGCGCAAGCTCCGTTTTTACGGTATCGGGGAGTCGGAGGAGTACCGACTTGAAAAAAGCATCCCCGTTGGGGTAGAATTTGAGA
>QKHD01000295.1 GCA_003250175.1 Helicobacteraceae bacterium | reverse complement strand
CCCATCACGTCGTCGGCCAGCTCGGCCAGCTCATCGATGTCGTCGCTCAACACCTCGTTTTCCGCCCAAAAGGTCTGGGCGGAAGTGCGCTCGATGTCGGCCATGGGGGTGTGGGTCACCTCCGGAGCGTTCTGGGCGGTGGTGCGGCAGTGGGCGGGCTTGCGGTCGGCCCCGGCACGGCACCCCGTGCCCGGCCCCAGGCTAAGCTGAAAATACTCCCGGATCACCCCTTCGAAGTTCGTGTCCATCAGGGCTGAGATCTCTTCGTAGGTCGCCTTGTCAAACCCTTTGGATTCCACGGCAAACTCCACCAGGTTGCGGCGCAGGGCCGAGCAGATGATAAAAATGTCGTCCAGCGGAATGCTCTTTTCCCTGAAAAACATCAGCATCACGGTAATAACGGGGCAATAACCCGGCGCCACTTCGCCCCGGATGACGCTCAGCATGTGCCCCACCACCCTCAGGCCGAAATGCCGCCCGAAAAAGGTGCGGGAGATGCGGTGTTTTTCAAATTTTTCCACCGCCGAGGGGGTGTTGACCCAGTTTTTTACGAGTTGCTCGTCCGCCCGGGAAAGTTCCGTTTCCAAAGCCTTGAGTTGTGTCAGTTCCATCGTGCTCCCATCGCGCGTTTCATTGAATTTATTATATCAGCCCGTTTAAATAAAACACGCTATAATCCGCGCAATTTTCATGCGACCAGCGTGTGTCAAACAACCATTCAAGGGTCTGCTTTGTTCAATATCCGCAACTACTCCACCTCCAATATCAAAAATGACATCCTCTCCGGTCTCGTCGTCGCCGTCGCCCTGGTTCCGGAGGCGATCGCCTTCTCGTTTATCGCCGAAGTCAGCCCCATCGTGGGGCTTTATACCGCCTTTATTCTGGGCCTCATCACCGCCATCATCGGGGGCAAACCCGGCATGATCAGCGGAGCCACCGGCGCCGTGGCGGTCGTGCTGATCGGCCTGACCATCGAATCCCGCGCCATGCTGGGAGCCACGGGGCTTAGCGGCGAAGCCCTGGCTTACGGCGTGCTGCAGTACATCACCCTGGCCGCCGTGCTGGCGGGGCTGATCCAGATTGCCGTGGGGCTTTTGAAGATGGGGAAATTTATCCGTCTGGTTCCCCAGCCCGCCATGTACGGGTTTGTCAACGGTCTGGCCATCGTCATCGCCATGGCGCAGTTTAAATTTTTTGAAGGTCAGGGCGTGAGCATGTATGCCATCGTCATCGCCACCATGCTGGTGATGTACTTTCTGCCCAAGGCGACCAAGGCGGTTCCCGCGGGTCTGATCGCCATTGTCGCCATGACCGTGCTGGTCTACTTCACCCCGCTGCAAACCCTGCTCGTCGGCGACCTGACCAACCTCACGCAGTTTAAGGGGCAGTTTCCGGAGTTTGCCATTCCGGAGACCATTGTAAGCTGGGAGGCGATCAAAATGGTGCTGCCCTATAGTGTCATCATCGCCCTGGTGGGTCTGATCGAATCGCTGCTGACCCTCTCCGTACTGGATGAGATGGGCGGCAAGCGCGGCAGCGGCAACAAAGAGTGCATCGCCCAGGGTACGGGCAACGTTGCCTGCGGCTTTTTCGGCGGAATGCCCGGCTGCGCCATGATCGGCCAGTCCATCATCAACTACACCTCCGGAGGCCTGGGGCGCCTCTCCGGAATCACGGCGGCGGTGGGCCTCATGGTGCTGGTCGCCAGCCTGACCGACCTGCTCAACATCATCCCTGTAGCGGTCTTGGTGGGGATCATGTTTATGGTCAGCATCGGCACCTTCGAGTGGTCGAGTGTGAGCCACCTCAAACACATGCCCAAAAGCGACGCCTTCGTCATGGTGGCGGTCACCGTCATCACCATCGTCGAAGATCTGGCGGTCGCGGTTATCACCGGGGTGATCATCTCCGCGCTGGTCTTTGCCTGGAAACACGCCCGCATCGTCGCCAAAAGCCGCGTGGAAGCGGACGGCACCAAGGTCTACGAACTGGAAGGGCCGCTCTTTTTCGGCGCCGTCACCAGCTTTAACGATGTCTTCGACGCAGCCAACGACCCCCAGCGCGTGGTGATCGACTTTAAAGGCGCACGGGTCATGGACAGCTCCGGAGTCGAAGCGATCGACGCCATCACCAAAAAATACGACGAAGCGGGCAAACAGCTCACCCTGCGCCACCTCAGCGAAGACTGCCGCCTGATGCTTAAAAATGCGGGGCCTTTCTGTACCTTCGAAGAAGATGACCCGACCTATAAAGTTGCGGTGAATTATTAAAAGGAACGTTACGTGAAAAAACAAGTCGTGGTCATCGGCGGCGGGTACGCCGGTGCCAAAACGGTCAAAAAACTGAGCCTCGACCCTACCGTCGCCATTACCCTGATTGATCAAAATCGCTTTCACTACCTGCAGGCGGAGACCCACGAGTTTATCGCCGGGATCACCCGACTGGAAGATGTGGTGGTCGACCTGGAGCACTTCTGCCAGGAAGCGGGTGCCAACGTCACCTTCCGCAAGGCCCACGTCGATGCCATCGAGTTTGACGACAACCGCATCAAGATCGGTGACGAGTATCTTGGGTATGACTATCTGGTCATCGCCACCGGCTCCACCACATGCCCTGGACATCAAGAGCCTGGGAGGTGCCCTGACCTACCGCCAGACCTTTGAGAGTTTTCTTTTCCGCCAGTACGGCTATGGCGAGCACTTTAACGTCATCGTCGGCGGTGCGGGGCTCTCCGGAGTGGAGATCGTCACCGAGATGGCCGAGCGCGCCCGCAAAATGGGCTTTGGCCAGGAGGAGATCTCCTTTACCCTGATCGAGCCCATGGCGACGGTGTTGCCGGGGATGGATAAGTTTTTGATCCGCCAGAGCGTCAAGCGCCTGAAGGCCCTGGGCATCACGGTGATTCACGGCCATTTTATTTCGGAGGTCAAGGAGAAGTCGATTGTGCTCAGCAACGGCGACGAGCTGCCGAGTGATCTCTTTATCTTTACGGCGGGAATCGCCATTGAGGAGCCGAGCAAGGATGCCCAGGTGAGTCTAAACCCAAGAGGACAGATTTTAGTCGATGCCTACATGCGGCTGGCGGGTCATGAAAATGTCTTTGTGGTAGGTGACGTGGCCGAGCAGAAAAACAGTGCCGGCGAGATTTTGCCGCCCACGTCCCAGGCGGCGAAGCTGGGGGCACGACGGGTGGCGGAAAATATCCTGGCCCACACCCGCGGCGAACCCCTGCTGGTCAATGATGCGAAAATGCGCGGCATCGTCGTGGCCCTGGGCGGGCACCATGCCGCGGCGGTGCTCTTTGGCAGCATCAAGCTGCCCTCACCCTATGCGTACTGGCTGAAGAAGCTGATCTTCATCCTGCACGCCCTCTCCCTTAAGCGTTTGCTTCCCTAAGCTGTTTCATCTCGCGGTCGTAGGAATCCAAAAAGACCTTGACCGCCTCTTCGAGCCGAAGTTTCGGTGTCTCTTCCTGATGACGTTTGTCTTCTTCAAGCGCTGCTTCAAAGGCCGCTTCGGCGGCATAGTGATAGTCGGAGTATGTGGCGTCAACCTTCTTGGTCATGCGATCCCTTTTGAAACGAAGTGTTAGGGTAGATCGGCAGAGAGGGTAACAACTAAAGGGGTAAATGTAAAAAAAGTGGGTTGGGAAGCGGTTTGCTTCCCGGTTTTAGGCTTGGGCGCCGCGGATGTAGTAGGTTGCCTGGGCGCCGACGCGCTCGACATTGACTTTGTATTTGTCACTCCAGTGCTTGACTTCCTGGTGGAACTCTTCGTTGATCTCCGGAGCGTTGCTCTCTTCGTCGACCTTGATTTTAAAACAATCCACGGTGTTGGACGGGGCAATGTAGCCGTTCATGTGTTTGAGTGCATCGTTAAGGCTGATAATGTGTTTGGAGAACTTGTCGAATCCTGGGGTGTTGTTGATGATACGTTCAATCTGCTCCAGGCTGTTTGAGGTGGCGGCAAAACCGAGTTGGGTTGCGATGACCTCCGGAGTGATCTCAATATGCATGGCGTTCCTTTATTATGAAGATAGGTTTACTTGAAAATGACGCGGTTTTTGCCCTCGCGCTTGGCCCGGTAGAGGTAGTCGTCCGCCCGTTTGATCAGCGAATCCTTCTCCTCTCCCGGCCGCAGCTCGGCCACGCCGAAACTGCAGGTCACGTGGCCCAAGTCCTTAAAAAGGATGGAGGCGATATCTTCGCGCATCGCCTCCGCCTTTTCCACGGCGATACTCAGCACCGCACCCTCCATGAGCACGACAAACTCCTCGCCGCCCCAACGGGCGAAGACATCGTTGCTCCGGATATGGCGCTTGACCGCCTCGGCCATCTTGACCAGCACCTCGTCACCCTTGAGGTGACCGTGGGTGTCGTTGACCTTTTTAAAGTTGTCCACATCCAGCACGATGAGAGAAAGACTGCGGTCCGTCCCCGTGGTTTTGAGGTAGAGCGAGGCAAATTCGCTCTCGAACTTGCGGCGGTTGTACGCCTTGGTCAGGCTGTCGACGGAGGCGTTGACCTTGTCCGTAATGTCATGACGGATCGAGACATATCCGCTAATCTCACCGTTGGAATCCTTGATCGGCATAACGGTCGTGTGGGCGATGAAAAACCCGTTGCTTTTCTTGCGGTTTTTGATCTTGCCTTCCCAGATTTCTCCGGATTGGATCGTCTCCCACATATCCTTGAAAACTTCCTTGGGCACATCGGGGCTGCGAACCACATTGTGGGGCTTGCCGATCAGCTCTTCACGGCTGTATTCGCTGACTTCGCAGAAGCTGTCGGAGACCTGGGTGATGCGGCCGAATTTATCCGTGCGGGAGAGCATGACGTGCTCTTCGATCAGCTTGGAGTAACGGCCCAGCTCTTCCTGGCGTTTAAAGACGCTCTGGGTGTATTCGTGGATCAGCTTGGAGAAGTTGTTATTAACGATCTCCGCGGTCTCCGTAAAGATTTTGTGCAAAAAGAGGGGGTCGGTTTTAAGCTCGTCCATAATCTCCGGATCGGTCAGGAAGAAATCGACCAGGGTGTCTTTGAGCCCCGTGTAGATGACAAAGAGATCCTTGGCAGAGATATGGCGCTCGTGCAGGAAATCGAGCAGTTCGGAACGCACCCGGCACGGTTCGCTGCGCTCGCCCTTGGTGCGTACGAGGTCGAGATAAAACTCATACATCCCACAGGCAAAGCTCTGGGTAAAGCCCTCGGTATCTATATTGCGTTTGCTTAGAATGTGCTCGACATGGGAGAGGCCCAGCCAGGTATTGACCAGCTCTTTTTTCTTGGCGGTCAGGGAACGGAGAATCCGAGGCAGTGCTTCGATCGTTTTCATTGCCACCTACGGCCTACACCAGTCCCCGAAGGAGAATCAGCAGGATCACCCCGCCGAAGAGATAGCCGTCGACGCGGTCAAGCATACCGCCGTGGCCCGGAAAAATCGTGCCGCTGTCTTTTACACCGGCCTGACGCTTGAGGTAGCTTTCATACAGGTCACCGAATACGGAGGCCAGGGAGACGGCCAGGGATATGATAAAGGCCAGCCACGCTTCGGTGAAAAAGAGACCCACCAGCACACCGGCGATGACACCTGCCGCAACACCGCCCACGACCCCTTCGATGGTTTTGTTGGGGCTGGTGGGGGAGAATTTGGTCTTGCCGATGGCGCGACCCGTGAAGTAGGCACCGATATCGCTGCCCGCGACCACGACCAGCATCCACAGCAGACTCATGACGCCGTACTCGATGTAGAGCGCCAGGATGAAGAGAAAAGAGGCCGTCGGGTAGAGAAAGGGCAGAAAGAGTTTGGCATCGGTTTCGCCACGGTAGGCGGAAACGGCAGCCAAAAAGATCAGGACGGGAAAGATCAGGTCATCGGGTTGTGGATAAAAAGCAGCAGCCAGCCAGACAGCGGCGGCAATCGCGTAGTGGGCATTGCTCTCCTTGCCAAAAAGCTTCATGGATTCCGCAAAGGCGAAGTAATACGCTACGCCCAGCAGCAACCACATCAGGAAGAAGTTGTCAATATAGCCGATGAGCAGTACCGTTGCCGCCAGGATCACCCCGACGATAATCCGTTTTTGTTCACCGAAAACCCGTTGTTTAAAATCCACTTTTTCGCCCTTTTCTGATCGTTGCATTTAGGAGATATTGTATCTCAATTATACTTTTATGTCGAGGAGAGATGACGTATTGACGGGGCGCAGACGCTGTTCTTCGTCCCGGTTTTTGAGCTTCTCTTCCTGCTCTTCCTCGTTTTCTTGTTCCTGATCGTGCTTGTCTTTTTCGTGCTCTTCGTCGGGCTTGATTTTGCTCGTCTCTTCCGCCGGGCGGGTCTCTTCGATCTGAAGCTCTTTTTCCTTCTCGATCTCAGCCGCCACGTAATTTTGCAGGAGCTGCTTTCCCTGTTCTAGCTGGTGGGCATGGGAGGCGACAGGGGTATTCTGGTTGGTGTAGATCACACCGCCGAGCGGGGAAATCGCCATGGGTACCTCCTTGGTCGAGAAATTACGAAAAGACCTTTTTATTTAGATCATATCGAAACTTGGAAGGATTTGTAAAATTTATACTCCACATTTGCCCCGCTTTTGATTTTTACGTTACGCCTGGGGGTGTAATCGACCTCGTAGGTGCTTCCGGCGGGTGCGGAGAACGAGGCGCACAGCCGCCCCGCTTCGCGCAGAACCTCTTCGGGAATCTCCTGTTTGGCCGTCGGGATAATGACGTGGCAGGAGGGGCGCTCTTTGAGATGCACCCAGATATCCCCTGCCCGGGCCAGTTTTAAAAGCTCCGCATTGCCCCGTTCGTTTTTGCCCAGCAGCACACGGTACCCCTTGACCCAAAAGACCTCATAGTGCTCCGGAGGCTGCTCCTCACCCTTGGCCGCCTTGGGGACTTTGGGGAAGAGCATCTGCACCTCGTGGCGGCTTTTGGCCTGCTCCACCACCTGGATAAAACGCTGTAGAAAGTCGAGTTTTTCCCCCAGGCTCTCCTGCTCTTTGTGGATATTTCTGGCCTTGTTGGCCGCTTTTTTGGCCCGCTGGAAATAGCGGTCGATGGTGCGGTTGACGCTCCCTTCGCTTTCAAGCTCGATCCGGAGGGTGTTGCCCTCGTAATCCGTCAGCTCCGCCTCGGTGGCGTATGGTTTGATCACGTGGCGGTTGGCCTGCAGCAGATTGGCCGTCTCATAGAGCTTAGCTGAACGGGCTTCCAGGCGCTCGACGGATTCCAGGGCATCGAGCCTCTTTTTCAATCTGAGCGCCTT
>QKHD01000347.1 GCA_003250175.1 Helicobacteraceae bacterium | reverse complement strand
TACGACAAAGACTTTCAAAAAGTCCCCAAAACGCGAAAAGACCTGACATCCGAAGAGATGCTTGGGCTGATCTTTCGCTATGTGGGGGAGATTTCCAGCGAAAAAGATTTAGAAAAACTGTTGGTTACCATGGCAAACATGGGGCGCGATCTGGTTATATCCGACCGCTGCACCCTGTGGCTGTGCGACCAGGAAAAGGGCGAGCTCTGGACAAAGGTGGCCCACGGCATTCCCTCTATCCGGATTCCCGCCGACAGCGGAGTGGTGGGCTACGCCGTGCAGCAGCGCGAGACGGTCATTATCAACGACGCCTACAACGACGACCGTTTTAATCCGGAGGTCGATAAAAAGACCGGCTACCAGACCCGCAACATCATTGCCATCCCCATCATCAACAACGATGACGAGGTGATCGGGGTCTATCAGGCGATCAACAAAATGACCAAGGCGGGGCTTTTTACCCAGAAGGATGTGGAGCACCTCAAGCTCGCCTCGTCCTACTCCGGACAGGCGCTGGAGTCGGCGATTTTGTACCGTGAGATCGAGGACACGCAAAAAGAGATCATCTTTACCATGGCCGAGGTCGGCGAGACCCGCTCGAAAGAGACGGGCAACCACGTCAAGCGGGTGGCGGAGTACTCCAAGGTGCTGGCTTTAGGGATCGGAATGAGCGAGGAGGAGGCGGAGCTGCTCAAAATGGCGTCGCCCATGCACGACATCGGTAAGATCGGTATCCCCGATGCGGTGCTCAAAAAACCGGGCAAGCTGGACGAGGCGGAGTTTGAGATCATGAAAAGCCACGCCATGCTGGGCTACGAGATGCTCAAAAACTCCAAACGCCGTATCTTAAAAGCCGCCGCGACCGTAGCCTACGAACACCATGAAAAATGGAACGGCAAAGGCTACCCGCGGGGCCTTAGCGGAGAAGATATCCACATCTACGGGCGCATTACCGCCATTGCCGACGTCTTCGATGCCCTGGGCAGCGACCGCGTCTACAAAGAGGCGTGGCCGCTGGAGAAAATCCTCTCCCTTTTTAAAGACGAACGAGGTCAGCACTTCGATCCGCACCTGGTGGATGTCTTTTTTGACTCAATGGATGAACTTTTGAAGATTCGAGAGGCTTTCAAAGACGTTTTTTAATGTTCTTTTGTGGTAATCACCACCACATGTTTCATCGGCCACTGATCCAATTCAAGATGGCGACACGTTAGATTATTTTCCAATAGTGCTGCCAAATTGGCATTGATACCGATGGAGCTGTAATAAAAGGTATCGTCGTGCCAGGTATCGGTGTGCTCGCCTTCGGCATCGCCAAAGGTATACATCAGGGCACCGCCCGGTGCCAGCCATGAGCAGAGTTTGTCCAAAACCGGGCGTTGCTGACTCAGCGGCAGGTGAAACGTGCTATCCCAGGCCAGGATCAGGTCATAGTGTTCCGGAGCCTCCCAGGTGCAGATGTCGGCGGTTGTAAACGTGTGCTCCGGATGGTTGGCTTTGGCGATGGCTGTCATCTCTTCGGAAACATCGACACCCGTAACCCTGAAATTTCGGGATTCCAACAAATGAATAAATCGTCCGCCTGCACCACACCCTACATCCAAAGCCTTGCCGCCCTCCGGAGCAAAACGCAGAAGTTTTTCGCATGCTTCCAGGCCGTAGCGGCTCGTGTGGTGCTGTTCATGCCACCAGCGGGCAATACGATTGTATTTTTTCCCCAATTCTTTCGGTTGCATCAGAATTTAACGGTTTTGGCCAGCCGGGTACCGATCGTAAACTCTATCTGCGTGTAGCCTTCATTTTTACTGACCCTATAGGCGTAGCAGTATGGGGTGAGATTGTAGTTTGGTGTGGTTGGTAGCGTCTCGGTAAAGGCAATAATAGGGTTGTCGTCGTCATCCAAAACCGGGTCTTTTTGCAGTAGTGTCGTGTTGGAAGAGTCCAACGTGACACACATTAAAACAATCCGGTAGGCGTTAAAGTCGACATTGGCGTCAGTTAAGGTGTCATTGAAATCAGCCTGGTCATCCCAACTGCTTTGACGGCTGACGGTGTTGGTTAAAAAACTGTTTAGCAAAGCGGCGGTTTCGATGGTGCGGCTTTCCAGATAAAAATAACCGTTGTCGGTGACGTTGATCTCCAAATTCATGATTTCATCTTCGGTGATGTTGGCGTCATCGAGGTAGCCGTTGAGTGTGGCGTCGCCGTCACATCCGGAAAAAAAGGCGATCAGGGAAAAAAGGGATACGAAAAAAAGGTGTCGCATGCGCTGCTCCTGTCGGATTATGGAGAAATAATAATCTATCTTCGGTATCAATCTGCTTGCATTGGTTTGGGCAGGCGCAAGCGCATCTCCGTAAACGGGCCGTAGCGCTGTACCAGGGTGCATTCCAGCGGCGGTGTAATCACTTCTCTCGGGAAGAGAGGTTTACCGGAGCCTAGGAAGACCGGGGCATACTGCACGATCATCTCATCCAAAAGCCCCGCGTCGTAAAACTGCCCCACCAGATCACCCCCGCCGACGATCCAGATACTGTTTTTCCCGGCAGCGGCACGCATGTCAGTGTGGACGCTTTTGACATCACCCCGAACGAGACGGATATCCGCCTCCGGAATCAGGGGGAGTGCCCGTGAAGAAAAAACCCACACCGGCTGTTCATAGGGCCAGGGTGATTCCGGAGGGAGATTTTCAAGCAGCCATTCGTAGGTGTGCGCTCCCATGGCAACGGCCCCGATTTCCTTGATAAATTCCGGATAACTGGTCTCTTCCACATCTCCAAACTGAAACAACCACTCCAGCGAGTGGCGGGCATCGGCGATAAATCCGTCCAGGCTGGACGCAGTGTAATAATATGTTTTTGTCATGGGAGGAGTATAGAGCGTTTTGAATTGAAGCGGAATAAAAATGTCAGTGTGTCAGGTCTTTTGTTTAAACGCCCGGATCAGACTAAAAATAATCATCCCTTCGCACACCAGCAAGAGCCAGTGCATGGCGTAGACCTTTTCGGTGTTTTCCGTAAGGCCCAGAGTGTGTTCAAAGAGTTTATAAAGCCCCCAGGAGAGGGCGAGGCCTGCCAGGTAGCCGGACTGTTTGTAGATGTCCAGCCACGAGAGCAGGCGGCGTCTGGGGAGAAAGAGGGTTTCGGCCCGCACGAGGTAGGAGCCGAAGGTAAAGACCAGCTGGTAGCTGGCGTAGATGACGAGCGCCGTCATGTAGCCGTAGGGGTGGAGCAGGTAGTAGATCACCGCAAAGAGCATGATCCACTCCACCATCAGGCTGATCTGGTAAAAGCGCTCGATCCGGATCAGGCGGTCGTAAAAACGGGCCACGATGATCATCCCCAGCGCCAGCAAAATGCCGCCGACGGAGAAGATGGAGGGCTCCAGCGGCGCGTACATGGTAAAGATCGCCCCCACGGTCAGGCCGTTAAAGATGGAGTTGATGAACTTGTACCAGAAGTAGCGCCGGGGCAGGATGGTCATTAAAATCTCGCTTCCAATCCGGCGTAGGCGCTGCGGCCTGCGGTGGCGTAGCCGTAGACGCTCTGATAACGCTTGTCGGTGAGGTTGTCACCCTTGGCGAAGATGCGCAGGCCGTCGGTGATTTTGTAGTTTACCACAGCGTTGATCAGGGTATAGCGGCCGGTCTGTCGGTCTCCGGAGCCATAAACCCGCTCGATGCGGCTGCCGACGTAGTTGCCGTAAACTCCCAGGTGCAGGGCATCGGTTGGGTAGTAGTCCAGACTCAGGTCGGTCTGGGTTTTGGTCAGACGGTTGAGCGTCAGGCCGGTGGCATCTTCGGCGTTGGTTTCACTGTAGGCCAGGGCGCAGTCCAGCATGCCGAAACGTTCGCGGTACTCCAGCTCGATGCCCTTGAAATCGTAGCGCTGGTCGCTATTGACGTTTTGGCTGGTGCCGCTGTTCCATACGATGAGGTCGTCGACCTGGTTGGCAAAGTAGGTGGCCACCAGACCATGGGAGCCGATGCTTAGGTCATAGCCCTTGGCACTTTCGGGTTTGAGGTCGAGGTTGGCCGTGCCCCAGGGGTTGAGCATCTCGATGATGCTGGGGGTGGTGTAGGCGGTGCCGTAGTTGGCACTGACAAAGCTTTTTCCCGCGAGGTATTTGGCCCCGATTTTTCCGGTGGTTTTGGCCCCGAAGGTGTTGTAGTCATCCCGTCGCAGGGATTCGGTGAGAATCAGGCCGCTTAGGGTGTTGGTATTGGTCAGGAAGAGTCCGTTGGATCGGTGCGTCGTGTCGTTGGAGGTCACCCCGTCGCCCATGGTGTATTCGGCCCGTAAAATGGAGTAGTTAAGCCCCATATTCAGTTCTCCGGAGCCGTAACGCAGGGTATCGCGCAGCTCTAGGCTCTGGCTAAGGCCGTCAAATTCACCCACGGAAAAGCTGGCCGCGTCTTTTTCTGTCCGCTCGGTGCGGCTCTGGCCAAAGACGGCGCTGAGGGTGTGGGAGGCTCCGGAGTAGGTGTAGGCCGCATGGGCGACGCTGCCTTTGAATTCGTTTTTCTTTTCGGCATCCGGAAGGGGGACGCTGTTCCAGAAGGCGTCGTAACCGAAGTCGTCATACTCCAGGGTGCTACTCGTCAGGCGGTAGCCCACTTCGAGGCGGTCGCTGCCCAAGAGGCGTGTTCCCGCCTTCAGT
>QKHD01000186.1 GCA_003250175.1 Helicobacteraceae bacterium | reverse complement strand
CCGTCAGGCAGGCGCCGTTGACGGCGATGGAGTCGCCAAGACCCGGACGGTGCTTGGCTTTTAGGGTCAGGGTGCCGTTTTTAAAACTTTTGACGGTGGCAATTTCGCGGATGAGTCCGGTAAACATCAGAGTCCTTTGAGGGGTTCGAGATTAAGGGTGGTGTTTTTTACCGCCAGCGTTCCGGGGCGTACGGGGGAGCTTTTGGGAAAGTCGTGTTCATACAGGACGAGGCCCGCCGCCTGCATCGACTTGCGGATGCCGCGCGCCTGGGAGTAGGTGGTGAGGATACCGCCGTCATTGAGCAGATTGTAAATGTCGGTGAAATACTCCGCACTCCATAGCTCCGGATTGTTTTTGGAGGAGAAGGCGTCCTGGTAGACGATGTCAAACTTTTTGACCGTGTCCTTGACCATCTGCACCGCGTCGCCAATGAGTACGGTGATGTTGAGGTACTCGGTGTTGATATAGAGCTGGCGGCTGATGAGGCTGAGAACGGGCAGATAAGAGAGCAGCTCCTTGGGGTAGGGCAGGAGATTTAAGGAGCGCACCAGGGCTTCGTCCAGCTCCGGAGAGTAGATCTCTACGTCGCCCATGTAGCCCTTTTGATCGAGGTAGTAGAGCGTTGCCAGGGTGTTGTAGCCAAGGCCAAAGCAGATATCGAGGATCGTAATCACCTCCGGATCGCTTTTTAAAATATGGTCGACGGCGGGGATGACGTGCTTTTGCATGCTCTCGTCAAAGGCACCGGATTTTAAGGAGTGGTAGTGCTCTTTGTACTTTTCGGAAAAGAGGGTGAAACTGCCGTCGCGGGTTTTGACGGGGTAGAGTCGGTTCATGCGCATCCCAGCTTTTTTTGATGGTTCGATTATAACAAAGCAAAGGAAAAGACTAGCCATACTAATATTGGTAATAATTTTCAACAAAGTGACGCGACCATGATGGACGAGAGTGCCCTGCTGCAGCACTACCGCTCTGCCGTAGACCGGGGGAGCATCTTCTCCAAGACGGACCCCAAAGGGGTCATCATCTACGTCAACGACCTTTTTTGCGATATCTCCGGATACAGCCGTGATGAGCTGGTGGGCAAACCCCATAATATTATCCGCCACCCCGACATGGCCGGTGAAACCTTCCGGAAGATGTGGGAGACGATCCAAAAGGGCGAGGTGTGGAGCGGGGTGATTAAAAACCGTAAAAAAGACGGCTCCGCCTATTACGTCTCCACGGTGATCGTGCCGCATGTCGAGGAGGGGGAGATTGTCGAGTACCTCTCCGTGCGCCAGGATATCAGCGAGAGCATTCGCAAAGACGAGCTGATCCAGTTTTACACCACCGACCCGCTGACCAACCTGCCCAACCGTCAGCGCCTCCGGAGCGACCTGCTGGAGCAGAAAGAGGCGGTGATGCTGGCCTTTGTGGATATCAAGGATTTTGGCCGCATTAACGACCTTTACGGTGAAAAGGTGGGCGACGGGGTGCTGCAATATGTGGCCGAGCGACTCAAAGGGCTCATCTACAACGGCGAAGCCGCGCTGTATAAATTCTGCGGCGACAAATACGCCGTCATGGTTCCCAACCCCAACCACTACGAAAAATACGAAAACCTCCTGCGCTACTCCCTGCTCATGGAAGAGGATGCCTACGACGATTCGCTGGATCTCGCCTACACCGTCGGGATCGCCTACGGCGGCGAAGAGGCCTTTCAAAAGGCGGATATCGCCCTGAAAAACGCCAAGAGCCAGCGCAAGGACATGCTCAAGTACGACATCTCCTCCCAGGTGGAGGCGGAGCATGTGGAAAACATGCAGCGCCTCAAGCGTTTTCGTCACGCCCTGCAGGAGGGGAATATCATTCCCTATTTCCAGCCCATCGTGGACGCAGCCAATGGCAAGGTGGTGAAATACGAAGCCATCGCCCGTCTGATTGACGAAACCGGCAAGGTGGTCACCCCGCTACTCTTTTTGGATGTGGCCAAGGAGAGCCGGCTTTTTGGGTACTTTTCCCGCCTGATGCTGCAGCAGATTTTTCACATCGCTTCACAAAACCCGGTGCCTATCTCCATTAACGTCACCTATGACGATATCGCCGACGAGGAGTTTGTGGCCTACGTGGTCAATCGGCTGGAGACCCACAAGGTTCCGGAGATCATCTTCGAGATTTTGGAATCGGAAGAGGTGGTGGACTACGCCGTGATCGAGCACTTTATCGCCGCGGTGCGACCCTTTGGCTGCAAGATCGCCATTGACGACTTTGGCTCCGGATACTCCAACTTTACCCGCATTATCAAGCTTGATAGCGACTACGTCAAGATCGACGGCAGCATTATCCGCCGCATCACCCACGACCCCGATGCCCGCATGGCTACGCGCATTATTGTGGAGATGGCCAAGGAGAAAAAGATCAAAACCGTGGCGGAGTTTGTCTATGACGAAGCGGTGGCGGAGATGGCGAAAAAACTGGGGGTGGATTATCTGCAGGGGTATTGCTACGGTCAGCCCAGACCGGCCGAGTATTACGGGCTAAAAAGCTAGCAAAGAGCGTTGCCCCCGGCGATAACCAAAAACTTTCTGCCGCATCTAGCGGCAAGCTTCAGCGCCCCAGTGGCCAACGCAGTTTAAGAGAGCTTAGCTCTCTTGGACGTATAAAACTATGAGAGGGCCATCATCCGGCGAAGTGCTTCGCTTCCCCATTTGATGGTTTCGTCATCGACGTGGATTTCGTTAAAGAAGGTCCCTTCGTCGATGGATTTTAAGATGGCGTGCAGGTGCTCCAGGGTCGTTTCGTTCATGGTGGTGCACTCGGGCTTGGTGGCGGAAAGCACATAGGTGTTTTTCTCGCGCAGGCGGTTGACCAGGTTAAATTCGGTGCCGACCACGGCCTTTTGCTCCGGATCGAGGGTGGCAATGTACTTGATGATCTGCGAGGTGGAGCCGACAAAGTCCGCCTTGGCACAGACCTTCGGGTCGCACTCGGGGTGGACGATCACCTTGATATCCGGATATTTTTCGCGGTAAAAATCCACATCTTCCGGAGTAAAGAGCTGGTGAACGGAGCAAAAGCCGTCGTAGCAGATGATGTCGGCCTCTTCCAGCTTTTCATCCTGGCCGATGACGGCAGATTTGAGCCCCATATCGATGGCGATATTCTGCCCCAGGCATCGGTCGGGTAGGAAGAAGATTTTCTTGCCCGCTTTAAGCGCGTTTTCGATGATGATCTTGGCGTTGGCGCTGGTGCAGACCAATCCACCCATCTTGGCGACCTCCGCCTTGACTTCGGCACTGGAGTTGATGTAGGTGACGGGGAGGATGTTCTCTTTTTGAATCCCCCGTTTCTCCATGGCGGCGATGCTCTCGGTGTAGTAGCTGGTGTCGATCATGCGGGCCATGGCACAGCAGGCGATGCGGGGCATGAAAACCCGTTTGGCGGGGCTGAGCAGTTTGACGCTCTGGCCCATAAAGCCCACGCCGCAGAAGATGAGGTAGGGGTTGGCGTCGTCCACGGCGCGTTTGGCCA
This sequence comes from Helicobacteraceae bacterium, assembly GCA_003250175.1. GTDB lineage: Bacteria > Campylobacterota > Campylobacteria > Campylobacterales > SZUA-545 > SZUA-545. The sequence continues at coordinate 1,148 of QKHD01000186.1, read as the reverse complement.
GCTCCAGGCTGTCGCCCGTGATGTCGGCCATCTCGAAGACTTCGTCGCGCTGGTAGAAGTGGGCGACGATGGTCACGCCGTTTTTCTCCTTGAGGCGGAGGATTTCGCTGCGTAGTTGTTCGTTGGTCATAATTGGCAAACACCTCATAAATGAAAAGATGATAAAATCCCACCCAAATCCAAAGACCTCGGGTCGGTTCAAAAGTGGGTGTATTCTACCAATAAACCCCCGCATTTCAAAGGAAACCCATGGAATTTTTCACAAATGCCAACATTCTTGCCTATTTGGTAGCATACCTGATTGGTGCCATTCCCTTCGGCCTCGTACTGGCTCAAGTCTATGCCGGCGTAGACATTAAAAGCCAGGGCAGCAAGAGCATCGGTGCAACCAACGTGTTGCGCGTGGTCAAGCAAAAAGACCCCGCACTGGCAAAAAAACTGGGTGCCGCCACCCTGGCCCTGGATGCCCTCAAAGGTGTAGTCGTCCTGCTCATCGCCATGGCGATCGGGTTTGACGACACGGTGCTTTGGGGCATGGCCTTTTTTGCGGTGCTGGGGCACTGCTACAGCCCCTATCTGATGTTTGAAGGGGGCAAGGGTGTTGCCACGGGCGTAGGCGTCGTGGCCGTCATGCTGCCGCTCGAAGCCGTTATCGGTCTGGCCGTATGGTTCGGGATGGCGAAGTTTCTGCGCATCTCTTCCCTCTCGTCCCTGGCCGGTCTGGTGACCGCCGTGGCCGCCAGCTTTGTCATGCATCCGGGTCTGGGTGAAGTCAACTCCCAGACGCCGTTGGTGCTGATTGCCCTGCTCATTATCTACAAACACGTGCCTAATATCATCCGCCTCATCAAAGGCGAGGAAAAAGCGGCCATATGACGATTAAAATCCGGGAGCTGGCCTTTGAGGCGATTATCGGAATCCTGGATTTTGAACGGGTTGCCCCCCAGCGGGTGATAGTGGAGTGTCAGATCGATTACGACGGCGAGTTTGTGGACTACGCTGTCGTGCGCGAACTAATCATCCACCTGATGCAGCAAAAATGCTTCGGATTGATAGAAGAAGCGTTAAGCGAGATCATTGCCGCCATCAAGGCCCACTACCCCCAGATCACCCGGATCACCCTCGAAATTGCCAAGCCCGATATCCTT
>QKHD01000417.1 GCA_003250175.1 Helicobacteraceae bacterium | reverse complement strand
CGGGGGCCAGACCGATGGTCATGGCGATGTTAACGCTCATGTATAAAAAGATCAGAATCGCCACCGCCACAATGGTGACCCCGGCCAGGTAGTCTCCCTTGACCTTCATGGTCAGACTGAGCAGGTGGAGAATCAAAAAGGCGTAGAGAACAATGAGCAAAAAAGCCCCCAAAAAGCCGAAACGCTCCACCAGATAGGCGAAGATAAAGTCACTCGACGAGATGGGAAGGAACTTCAGCTGGGTCTGGGTTGAGTCCTCCTTGTCCTTGCCCGTAAGACCTCCGGAGCCAATGGCGATAATGGACTGCTGGACGTGGTAGCTCGGTTTTTCCGCCAAAAAGTCGTTAATCCGTTTTTTCTGGTAATCGTGCAGGTTTTCATAGATCAGGGTAGAGGAGAGCAGCAGCAGACCGCCGATGATGACGATAATCTTGCGCCGTACGCCCACACTGAGCAACACGCCGCCGCCAACGAGCAGAATGATGGTGGCGGTCCCCAGGTCCGGTTCGCTGGCGATCAGGAAAAAGGGTAGAAGAATGTAGGCGACAATCTTGAAGAAATCCCGCCAGTCATACCCTTCGGCCGGGGGCGGATTGCGGGTAATGATGTAGCCCAGCATCAAAATAAAGGCCGGTTTCATCAGCTCCGAGGGCTGAATGGTCAGATCAACGATGGGAATCTCCAGCCAGCGCTGCGCCCCCAGTTTGGCCACACCGAAAAACTTGACGGCGATCAGCAGCAGAATGTTGATCCAGTAGATAAAGGGAATGAGCCAGGTATAGCGGCGCAGGGGGAAGAAAAAGACCACCGCAAAGACGATGAGTGCGATGGTGGTATAGACCAGCTGCTTGTTGGCCAGCGCCTGGCTGATCTCGTTAACCAGAAAGAGAGAGAGCCCCATAAGCGGCAGGATCAATCCGATGAGCAGAAAGTCAAAATGGGTCACGACCCGCCGGTCGATAAAAGGAATTGCCACTACGCCAACCTTGAGTTAATTGTGGTTATAATTTTAACGATTAAATGATTAGGAGACGCTATGCTAGAAATCGGTCAAGCCGCCCCGCAGTTCTGCCTGCCCAATCAGGACGACGTGGGCATGTGCCTCAAAGCCTTCAAGGGCAAGTGGATCGTGCTCTACTTCTACCCCAAGGACAACACCCCCGGCTGCACCAACGAAGCGTGCGACTTCACCGAGGCCATGCCGGTTTTTTCCGATATGGACGCCGTGATCCTGGGCGTCAGCCCCGACAGCACCAAATCCCACCGCAGCTTTATCGAAAAGAAAGATCTGGGGATTACCCTGCTCTCCGATACGGATAAAAGCGTGCACAAAGCCTACGCCGCGTGGGGCAAGAAGATGAACTACGGCAAGGAGTACGAAGGGGTAATCCGGACCACCTACATCATCGCTCCGGATCAGACCGTTGCCGCCGCCTGGAACAACGTCAAAGTCCGGGTCAAACGTAAAGACGGCGAAGTCAAACATGCCGACGTCGTGCGGGAAAAACTGGTCGAACTCCAAGGCTGATTCCCCGGGGCTCCGGCCCCAAACTTCCCTATTTTTCTAACCTCCCTTTAAACTTTTATTTGATACCATTGCGCGTTTAAAATTCACAGGCGTTTATCCTTGAAAAGGTTGCATGACTCCGTCATGAACAAGAGCGCCGAGGAAAAAACCAAAATACACAAAATCCCCAAGGAGAACCAAACATGGTAACAATGAAAGACCTGCTGGAGTGTGGCGTACACTTCGGTCACCAAACACGACGCTGGAACCCGAAAATGAAAAAATTCATCTTCGGCGTACGAAAAAACATTCACATTATCGACCTGCAAAAAACACTTCGATACTTCCGCTACACCTATAACGTAGTTCGCGATGCTGCGGCTCAAGGCCAGACTGTTCTGTTCGTAGGAACAAAAAAACAGGCAAGCCAGGTTATCCAGGAAAACGCTGAGCGTGCCGGTATGCCTTATGTCAACAACCGCTGGCTGGGTGGTATGCTGACCAACTACAAAACAATCAAACAATCTATCCGTAAACTGGAAGTTATCGAAGAGATGGAAGAAAGCGGCCAAATCGACCTTCTGACAAAAAAAGAACGTCTGGTACTGGCTCGTAAAAAAGAACAACTTGAGCGCTATATCGGCGGTATCCGTCACATGAAAGACGTTCCGGACATGATCTTTGTTCTGGACGCTGTCAAAGAACGTATCGCTGTTCAGGAAGCTAACCGACTCGGTATCCCGGTTGTTGCTCCACTGGATACAAACTGCAACCCTGACGTAATCGACTTCCCAATCCCAGGAAACGACGATGCGATCCGCGCAATCAACCTTTTCTGTAAAGAAATGGCTGACGCAATCATCGAAGGTAAAGAACTGGCAGCTCAAGACGGCGGCGCAGCTACAGAAACAGCAGCGACCGAAGCATCCGTAGAAGAAGAGTTTGCAGCTGCGGCTGAAGAAGCAACTGAAGAGGAGGCGTAAGCATGGCAGAAGTAACACCTGCAATGATTAAAGAACTGCGCGAAGCGACCGGCGCAGGTCTTCTTGATTGTAAAAAAGCACTGTCTGAGTCCGGTGCCGATATGGAAGCAGCCCTTGAGTGGCTGCGCAAAAAAGGTCTGTCCAAGGTTTCCAAAGTTGCCGGTAAGGTAGCCGCAGAGGGAACCGTGAGCATCCAGATCAGCGACGATTTCAAAAAAGCGACCCTGGTAGAAGTTAACTGCCAGACGGACTTCGTTGCGAAAAACGAAAACTTCGTCAGCTTTGCCAACGAAATGAGCAGCTACATCCACGTCGAAGGAACCGCATCCGTTGAAGCACTGCAGAGTGCAACCATCGGCGGTAAAACCTTCGAAGAAAAAATGGGTGAAGCGATCCAGAAAGTCGGCGAAAAAGTCGACGTTCGACGTTTTGACACCATCAGCGTCGGTGAGAGCGGTGTGGTTAACGGTTATACCCACGCCGGCGGTAACATCGGTGTTATCATCGCCGTTAACTGCGACAGCGCAAAAACAGCCGCTGCCGTTAAAGATATGGTAAAGAGCATCGCAATGCACGCGGCTGCCATGAACCCTATCTACATGACCGAAGCGGAAATTCCTGCTGAAATTCTTGCAAAAGAAAAAGAAATTGCCATCGAAGAGCTCAAAAAAGAGGGCAAACCGGAAGCAATGTTCGACAAAATCATTCCCGGCAAACTGAAAAAGTATGCTAAAGACAACAGCCTGGTTGACCAGCCGTTTGTTATGGATGACAAAAAAAGCGTTGCACAAGCCCTTGCTGACGCAGCCAAAGCGGTCGGTGGTACTGCTACCATCGTAGCATACCGACGTTTCCAGGTTGGTGAAGGTATCGAGAAAAACGAAGTCTCCTTCGCTGACGAAGTCGCAGCACAGCTGGGTAACAAGTAACTTACTCTCCCTATGGTGTCCGGAGGATTTCCGGGCACTTTCAAAATTGGAACACCGGTTGCTTAGGCTAAGCATATCTTAGTCTTAAGGAGTACCGGATGAACTGTTTCATGGATAAACTTCATCTCATGGTGAAACTAAAAGAGAGAATTTACGAACTGAGCGCGGATAAGTCGAAGAAAGAGGAAGTTGACTCCCTCAAGAAACTGCTTAAACGCATTCAGATGAACCCCGAAGTCAAGTCTATTTAACCGCACTCCCCTCCGGGGAGACGGAAGAGGTACCCATGCTTCACGCCACATCCCTATGTCACCACTTTGATTACCCCCTTTTTAACGACGTCAATCTTTCCATCGAACCCAAAGACACCATAGCCGTTCTCGGTGTGTCCGGAAGTGGTAAATCAACCCTTTTGCACATTCTTAGCAGCTTTATGCAGCCTAAAAGCGGTCAGGTTCTTATTGATGGAAAAGATATCTATGCTCTGGATGAAACTGCATTGACGGCGCTAAGACGGGACTATCTGGGGCTGATTTTTCAGCAGCACTATCTTTTTAGGGGCTTTACTGCCATGGAAAACCTCAAAATTTCCACCATGCTCTCCCAGGAGGCCATGGATGAAGCGATACTCAAGCGCCTCAAAATCGACCACATTCTGCATCAGCCGGTTTCCGAACTCTCCGGAGGGCAGCAGCAACGGGTCTCCATCGCCCGGGTACTGATGAAAAAACCTTCCATCATATTTGCGGATGAACCCACCGGAAATCTTGACCGCGAAACGGCCGGTGAAGTGATGCGAATGATGCACGGTTATGTGGAAGAGACCTCCGGAGCCCTCTTTATCGTTACCCACGATCAGGGTATCGCCGACCAGTGCAAGCGCCAGTTTGTTCTTGAAGACGGAGCCTTGAAAGAACGCTAGGCCATGCTGGATTTTTTAGAGTTTCTTACTTCGGTCCAGGTCGTCACCTTTATGCTCCTTTTTGTGCGGGTGACCTCCCTATTTGTTTTTTTACCCTTCTTCTCCTCGGAGGTTATTTCCGTTACGGTCAAACCGGCAGTTGCCTTTTACATGGCGGTTTTTCTCTACCCGATGGTGCCGCTTGTGCAATTCGAACTGCTCCCTTCCACGGTACTGTTGGCGGTTTTAATGGAGGTGGTTTTCGGGTTTGCCGTGGGATTGTTGCTGCGCTTTGCCTTTGCATCAATTCAGTACGCGGGGGAGCAGATTGCTTTTGTCATGGGTTTTTCCATGGCAACGGCCA
>QKHD01000241.1 GCA_003250175.1 Helicobacteraceae bacterium | reverse complement strand
AGACCTATCAGGAGTGGTACGAAATTTACAAGGCGTCACGCCCCAAGGATATTACCCTGAATATGTCCGTGGAGATGATCTTCAAAAAGGCGAAGAATATCCGGATGCTGCTGGAAATCTACGATGTGGATTTTAATGACGATCTGATTCGTAAGCAGGCGCTGGAAAAGATTATCGAGCGTGCCGGCGACTCCTTTGAAAACTGGCTCTTTGTCTATGATGAGAGTATCTACGATGAAAAGCTCAACAAGATGGCCCTTAAACGCTGTCTGAGCCTTGCCAAGAGTAACGAGGAGTGGCAGCATGTCTATGACCGCAGCGAGATCGGGTCATCGATGCAGTTTAAAGCGATTCAAAAGCTCTATGGCCAGGTGCACCTGCGTAAGAGCGAGATTTCCGACAGAGAGGTCAAGACTGTAGCCAAGCGCAGTCAAAAAGAGTACAACGATATGTATGAAGCGGAAGCCTTCGGTTCCATGAAGCGGGAAAATATTCTGATTAATAAGCTGTTTGCGGCGGATAGTGAGGCGGGCAGCTCTTCCGAAGAAAAGCCGCCCAAGTCGTAAGGATTACAGACAACCCTTGAAGAAAGACTTCGCAGGTGGGGGTGGACCGTCATACTTGGTGGCGTAGATGGTTTTGCCTTTGAGTTCTCCAGTGATGGAGACTTCATTACGGGCAAAGCCTTCGTCCATTTCGTGCTTAGGCAGTTTTGCCGCATCGATGTAGTAGTAGTCCAGCTCGTCATGAACATAAAGAACCAGTTTCTGTTTAGGATCGTGGTAGTTGTTCAGGTCGCAGTTGGTGAAATAGTCATTTTTCAGACAATAATCCGTTGTAAGAAACCCTTGTTTTTTAACAGCCGCAGCCGCGCTCAGGGTAGAGGCGGCGATGCTGGCTGCGATAAGGGCAAGCAACATTTTTTTCATTTGGTGCTCCTTATTTCAGCGTCTTAAAGTACGCGATGAGGTTGTCCTGTTGTTCAGGAGCCAACCAGTCATAAGCGGGCATGGTAGAAACACGTTTGTTTCCTGCCAGCTCATACCAGGCGAAGTTCGGGTGTGCGTTTCGGTTATAACCGGGAACGACCACCGCGCTTGGGTTTACCATGGACTCACGGATGTAAGCTGATGTGGCCTGTCCGCCGATTTCGGAAAGATTTGGCGCCATACCTGGAGCTGCACTTACCTGATCGTCAAAGAGGTGGCAAGCCGCGCAGTTTTCAACTGCCAGAGCTTTCCCGGCTACAACATCACCCTTGGGTACTTCTGTAATAGATTGTACCAGTTTCCCGTCTTTTTTGCCAAGTTCAACAGCAACCCATCCGGAGAGCCATTTCTGGCCGTCACGGTTAGCTTTTTTGCCATCCCATACCGCCAGAGCTACAGGGAATTCGCCACTGGAAAGATCCAGGTAGCTGTCTTTGATGTCACGTGTCAGAACGGCCATGTATTTTTCACCGGCGTGTGTCATGGACGCATCAAAGCTGGTTTTAGCTTCACGGATTTCAGTGGTAGAGCGGAAACCTTCAGCGATAAAGGCTTTTTGGTAGTCCTTATCACCCAGGGCGGTTACACTTTCGTGGAACTTTTTCAGCTCATCGGTCTGAACACCGTCTACAGTAGACTGGTTGAACTTCTCAACACTCTGATCCGCTCGCTGCATGGCGTGATCGCCCTTGCCGTTAGGTTCAAAAGTGGCCTTGGTGGTTTTTTGCAGGTAGATGATAACCGGGCGCTTGTCGCTTCCCATACCGATGTAAGGAAGTTTGGACGCATCGCTGCTGTTTTGGGCAAATTGAACCGCAAAACCGTCGCTGTATTTGTCGCTGGTCATACCCTGGAAGCTTTCGTCGTTGTCGTTCCAGTAAACCATGAGGGAGACTTTGCTGTCGTTGTAGAGTGCTTTGACGCTGGCTTTAACACCTTTGGCGCCCGCCATCATCTCATTTACAGCTTGGTCATTGGTCCCTACGGTTTTTTGTGGATAGAGCATGACGGAGGTGCATTGTGCACCGTCCCATGCTGCTGCCATGGCATTCATATCGCTTAGGTCGCCGGCTACTTTGGTAGCAACGATCGCGCCGTTGGCGGCATCGTTGCAGTTGCTGTCATATGTTTTGACGCTTGGTCCACACCCACTCATGATAAGAGCAGCAAGAGGTAGACCGATGATCGCTGCGTTACTAATCAGTTTTTTCATTAGTGACCTACCTTGTAGTGAGTTGTAAACTTCGTAAATTTACCTTTGGAGTAGCGGTTATCAACCGGAGCAAGGGCTTTCTTGCCTTCGGCTTTGGCTACATCGTGGTAGTAGTTGGTGTCGAGACGGAACATGTCCTGGTGCTGGAAGGCAATCAGGAGATCCATCAGTTCGCTTTCACCGGTCTCTTTACGTTTTTTGTGCTCAGCAAGGATGGTTTTCTTCGCTTGGTGATAGGCTTCTTTGCCGAAGAGTTTTTCCAGTTCCGCATCAGGGATACGGCTGCTCTCTACGATAGGGGCACCGTTTTCATCGAATTTGTTCGGTGAGAAAACCGGTGGTACGTAGTAGATATTGGGTGTTGTGCCGTAATCAGGGCGCAGACCGATGGCTACTTTGTACTCGTTAACCAGTTTGTGTACCTGAGACTCTTTGTCATCCAGGAATCCGACAAATCGGATACGTCCGACACACTGCTGTGAACACGCAGGTGGAAGACCACGTTCAACCCGCGGGAAGCAGAGAATACACTTCTCGGACTTGGACAGTTTGGGGTTGAAATAGATTTTTTTGTACGGACATCCGGCGATGCAGTAGCGGTAGCCCTGGCATCGGTCAAGGTCAACCAGAACGACACCGTCCTGCTCACGCTTGAAGATGGCATCCCGCGGACAAGCACTCAGACATCCGGGATTTGTACAGTGGTTACAAATCCGTGGGATGTAGAAGAAGTAGTTGTCGTTAGGGAAGTTACCCGCGCCAACGTCTTCGTCCCAGTTTGGACCCCAGGTTGGTTCCTGGTGGGGAGTCAGGATTTTGCCGTCGGCCATTTCATCATAGTTATACTCCCACGGTACCCCGTAATCGGATTCGATATTAGGGATTTTTCCGGGTTGCAGATCGCCGGCTGCGTCAAAACCGCCGCCGGATTCCTGCCAGTTTTTTGGATAGCCGTGACCAGGGTAGGTCTCGACGTTGTTCCAGTACATATAATCCCGACCGTTACGGTTGGTCCATTGTGTTTTACATGCTACGGTACATGTCTGGCACCCGATACACTTGTTCAGGTCCATTACCATTGCTAATTGTCGCTTTGACATTTATCCGCCTCCCCTTATGCTTTCTCTACGTTAATCGCGCCGTCGTACGCGTATTGGTTACCGTCCCAGACACCGCCGAATTTCAGGTGGCCCCAGCCTTCGCTCATCTCCATGAGGTTCAAGGATGGTGGAACAACAACGTTGTTGTGTTTTTTCTCTCTAAAGAAGTTAGGATCCCAGCCGTCTTCCATAACCAGTGAGGTCATAGGAGCACTTGGAGTAACTTTCGCCATGGCGAAGAATTCGCCCAGTTGGTTATAGATACGAACTTCGTCGCCGTCTTTAATCCCTTTGATCTCAGCAACTTTATTGTTGATCATGACCCATGGTTTACCACGTTGCAGACGCTGTAGCAGTTTTGCTGTTTTGTAGTTGGAGTGAACAGACCAGCGTGCGTGCGGGGTCATCAGGGTAAACGGATATTTCTTAGGATCTACCGGGGCGAGTGGCTCGCGGCCTGTGTTGGTGGCAACACCCAGTTTGATCCACAGATCGTGGTCGACATAGAAGGTTTGACGACCGGAAACGGTCTCAAATCGCTCATATCGGAGCACGTGGTTATCCAAAGAGTTGTACGGTCGGTCAGCATAGAGCGGGGAGTTTTTCGCCGCTTTTTCGTTCAGCTGAAGGAAACCGCCCTGTTTGTACATCTTCTCGATGGTGTGGGGCTGGAACTGATCGGTAGCGGCAAGAGCTGCTTCCAGGGCCAGGCGGTCACCGGTGACATCTTCGCGGCTCTCATCGAAACCGAGGATCGGTTCGAAGTTACCGTCGGACTCTTCGTCAATGTTGGTAAATTCGTCAAAGAAGATATCAAGACGTCGGACACCGTCTCGTGCCAGCGGTTTACCGGCTGCGTTGGTGGCTTTGTCTTCCACTTGGGCTTTGTCGATGTTTTCAGGTCGCGTAGCGAACTCCTGCATCTTTTTAGCCAGGAATGCAAACATGCTCCACTCGTCCATGGCTTCACCGACGGTTTTGAGGTTTGCGGCAGGCTGTGCCAGGTTGGCAAAACGGTGATAACCCGGGCTTGCGCGAAGGTCCCATACTTCGTAGTGGGATTTGGCGGGCAGAAGGATATCGGCGTATTGTGCCGTTGCGCTCATGCGGTAATCGACATAGGCGAAGAATTTGGTGCGATCCAGCCATACTTTGTTGTAGGCCGCTTTGTTACGTCGTACTTTGGCGTCTGCAACGATCAGGGCCGTATCAGGCAGCCAGTAAGGCTTGACACCGGCTTTTTCACCGTTCATGGCACCAACGCGCATTTCATCGAGGATAGCCTGGAACTCTTTTTTGTCTTTGACGACACCGTTATACGCGCGGCTGACATCTTCATCGCTGAAGTATTTGTCGAACTCTTTATCCATATCGCCCATCATGAATTC
>QKHD01000214.1 GCA_003250175.1 Helicobacteraceae bacterium | reverse complement strand
GGCCCAAACACCACAAGCAGATGATCGACGATCTCTTCGCCTCCGGATACCGCCTGCGCTATTCCGGCGGGATGGTTCCGGACCTGCACCAGATTTTGATCAAAGGGGGAGGGCTCTTTAGCTATCCCGGTACCACCGACAAGCCCGACGGCAAGCTCCGGATGGTCTTCGAAGTCTTTCCCTTCGCCATGATCTACGAACTGGCCGGCGGTGAAGCGATCGACGGTTTTGGTCGTCTGCTGGACCTGGCACCCCAGGACCACCACGACACGTCACCGTGTTTCTTCGGTTCCAAGGATGAGATCGACCTCGTCCGCGAGCGCTACGCCAAGGCCGCGGCGGATGCCTGAAGAAAAGGAGCTGGACCAGTATGAGCTGGCTCTGGCTGCCAAAAAAGAGGAGCTCCAGGCCTGCCAGCGGCAGCATGGGCTTACAAGCTGCATGCCGTGCGACAAGGTCATCGGCTGCGAGCTCCGCCAAGGTTACGTCGAAGCGGCGTATCGCAGTATGCACAAAGACAAAGGGGGCGGATTTGAATTCTAACCCCACCATCATCCCAACACCAACAAGAGGAACCCTATGAGCAAGTTCTACGTCACCACCCCGATCTACTACGTCAACGATGTCCCCCACATCGGCCACGCCTACACGACCATCATGGCCGACACCCTGGCGCGCTACGCCAAGCTGAAGGGGCGCGACACCTACTTCCTGACAGGGACAGATGAACACGGCCAGAAGATCGAGCAGTCTGCCGAGCTGCGCGGCAAGACACCGGCGCAGTATTCCGATGAGATCAGCGCCAAATTCAAGAACCTCTGGGATGAGTTCGAGATCGGGTATGACAAATTCATCCGCACCACCGATGCGGACCACAAGGCGGGTGTGCAGAAAGCATTTGAAACCATGCACGCCAAAGGGGATATCTTCAAGGGCGAGTACGAAGGGCGCTACTGCGTCAGCTGCGAAACCTTTTTTACCGAAAGCCAACTGCTCGACGGTCAGTTCTGCCCCGAGTGCGGCAAACCGACCAGCCTGCTCAAAGAGGAGAGCTACTTTTTTAAACTCTCCGCCTATGGTGACAAACTGCTCAAATGGATCGACGAAAACCCCAAGGCGATTCTGCCGAAATCCCGCCGCAACGAGGTGATCCGTTTTATTGAGCAGGGCTTGGGTGACCTCTCCATTACGCGAACCAGCTTCAGCTGGGGTGTCAAACTGCCTGACAGTATCAACGACCCCAAGCACGTCGTCTACGTCTGGCTCGATGCTCTGATGAACTACGTTACAGCCCTTGGTTACGGCAAAGATAATGCCAACATGGGCTACTGGCCCGCGGATTATCAGCTGATCGGCAAGGATATTCTCCGTTTCCACGCCATCTTCTGGCCCGCCTTCTTGATGAGCCTGGAGCTGCCTCTGCCACGCTGCGTGGCGGCACACGGCTGGTGGACCCGCGATGGGGAGAAGATGAGCAAGTCCAAGGGCAACGTCATCAATCCCAAAGAGGTGGCCGATGCCTATGGACTGGAAAACTTCCGCTACTTCATGCTGCGGGAAGTTCCCTTCGGTCAGGACGGCGACTTTGCCCAAAAGGCGCTGATCGGCCGTATCAACAACGACCTGGGTAACGACCTGGGGAACCTGCTAAATCGCATTATCGGGATGAGCCACAAGTATTTCGAAGGCAACATCTCTTCCGCTGCGGTGGCCAAGCACTTCCAGGCCGAGCTGGACGCTGCTAACGAGATTATCAAAGGGGTGGATGAGCAGATGAGCGAAGTACAGCTCAACCGCTACCTGGAAGAGGTATGGAAGATCATCTCTATCGGCAACAAGATCATCGAAACCACCCAGCCCTGGGCCAAGATGAAAGAGGGGGGCGAAGAGATCGTTCAAGGCCTGTTGGGGCTGGTGGCCAATCTGTTGGCCAAAACGGCCCTCCTGGTCTCTCCGGTTATGCCGAAAACCGCCAATAAGATTGCCAAGGCTCTAGGCTTTGCCATTGACGCAGACTCCTTTGCTGCCATGATTGACGGCTCCAAACTGCTGGAGGATTTTGTTATCGAAACCATCCCGCCGCTCTTTCCTAAAATCGAAGGCCCGCTCATGCCCGAAGCACCCCAGCCCACGGCCAAATCGGCGGATGCGCCTAAAGAAGAACCAAAAAAAGCCGTCTCTGGCGATCAAACCGGTGCCAATGTGGTCGGTATCGAAGACTTTTTCAAAGTCCAGATCAAAATCGGCCGCGTCGTGACGGCGGAAGAGGTTAAAAAGAGCGACAAGCTGCTGCTGCTACAGGTCGATATCGGCGAAGCGGCGCCACGCCAGGTCGTGGCGGGAATTAAAGAGTTTTACGCCCCCGCTGATCTCGTTGGCAAACAGGTCTGTCTTGTCGCTAACCTCAAGCCCGCCAAACTTATGGGCATGCTCAGCGAAGGCATGGTGCTGGCCGCCAAGGATGAAAGCGGTCTGACCCTGATTCAGCCGGGTCGTGAAGTAGTCATCGGAACGCAGGTTAAGTAAATGACCGTCTCCTCCCTGGTCGATGTGATTCACGGGCGGCTTTTAAATGACCCGGCTATTAACCGGGTCGAAGCCATCCGGATCGACGCCAGAAAAGTGCGCCGGGGAGACTGTTTTTTTGCCTTTTTCGATGAAGACATCGATCTGGCACTTGCCAACGGGGCCTATGCCGTTGTCCTGACCCGCCCACGGGACGCGATGGACGACGAAACCGCCTGGATCCAGGTTGAAGCGATCCAGGATGCCATCTTGCTGCTGCTGCGCTACCTTCTCTCCAGCCGTGATATCCGTTTTTTCCATGCCAAGGAGCCCCTCTTTGCCCTTGCCAAAGCCTGCCTAGGTAAAAACCGTGCCGTTGCCATGCTGGCCGATACGGCCTACGGGCTGATGGAGACTCTGCTGGAAAACGACCAGATTACCCACTGTATCGGCCGTGAGGGAAAAATCCTGGGGATGCTCTCCGCCGATGTGGGGGAGCTCACTCCATTGGAAGCCGAGGAGCAGGAACACTCCCTCTTTGAAACCAGGCTGAGCGGTTTCGCACCGCTTCCGCTTGCTTCCCGGCTTGCTCCGGAGCTATTTGGTCTTTTAACCTGGTGTCAGGATGAAAAACTGGACAATCACTGCGATATCTCCGGAGAAGAGGGGCTTTTTTATGCCTGCTACCTCACCAGGGAGAACCGGTTCAGCTCCAAGCCAACCGCCCGTGTGGCCATAATCGACTACCCATTTTCCGATGACTATATTGAGGCCAGCCTGGCCTATATCGATGAAAATTTCCGTTGGGGTAAAAAGCGAATTATCCGTCAAAGTGAATGGAACGATGCCCAGATGCTTTGGGAGTTGCTGGAAAAAGATCGTTTTGATTTTGTCTATCTGGAGTGCCGGGAGCCGTCCGAAGTCCTGGGACTGCTTAAATCACCGCGTCCGGGCTCCGGAGAGTCAACTCTTTTTTAACAGGATGTGAAAGCTGGTGCTTTTGTCTGCTACGGTGTAGTAGAGACGCCCCTTCATGTTTTCCTCAATAATCGTTTTGGACATATAAAGTCCGATACCCGTACCCTTGGTTTCATCTTTGGTGGTGAAGTAGGGCTCGAATATCTTTTCACCGATCTCCTTGGGTATCCCGCCGCCGTTATCCGTGATATCGACCTTGAGATAGCTGCTGTCGTCAAAAATACTCACCACGATACGACCCTCCGAGGTGGAAAGGGATCGGTCCGCATAGCGGTCGCTGATGGCATCGGCTGCATTGTTGATCAGATTCAGGATAACCTGTTTGAACTCGTTTTTAAAGCCGTTGATCATGGTATCGCTCTTGGGGCGCACACGGATTTCGAGAGCCACTTTTTTACTGTTAAGCGGCCCTTCCATAATACGGTGCACCTCTTCGATGGCTCTGAGCACGTCAAAATCCACAGCCTTTTTCGTAGGGGTGAAGAACTCCCTGAAATCGGTGATCGTATCACTCATGAACTGGATATTCTTCATGGCCTGGGAGACGTTGTTGTTTAGATAGGCCGTATCGAGTTCGTTATGCTGGTGGGCATCTTTGATATCCTGCACCAGGATGGCCAGACTGTTGATGGGCTGTTTCCACTGGTGGGCGATGGCGCCGATCATCTCGCCCATGGTGGCCAGTTTGGACTGCTGTACGAGGATTTTTTGCTGATGCTGGCGCTTGAGACGCTCATCGTCGATCATCTTTTCCAACTGTTCGTTGAGCTGATTGAGAGTTAGTTCGTTCTTTTTCAGCTGGGTAATATCCCGGATCAAAATAACGGCGCGCTGCTGATCCACGGGAGCAATACGCGCTTCGTAAAAGTGGTTGGCGGTCTGGTAGTTAAACGCCAGGGTTTTGCTCCCTTTTAAGGCGTGGCGAACATGCTCCAGCGCCTGCTCGATTACGTCGCGGGGGAGGAGGGCATCCATACTTTTATGCAGCAGCTCTTTGGCGGTTCGGGTGTCGGAGTGGGCTTCGAGGATAATGCCGGATTCGTTCACCACCAGGAGATCATCGGGAATGGTCTGCAAAATGGCTTTGGTTTCGTCACGCTGCTGCTTGAGAAGGTTCTCGTAGGCGTTTTTCTCCGTAATGTCCCGTGCGATTCCTTCGATACCTGCCAGTTTGCCGTCGCGATCGTAATAAAAATAGGAGTTGGTCAT
>QKHD01000100.1 GCA_003250175.1 Helicobacteraceae bacterium | reverse complement strand
AGTAGGCGATCTTTTTCACCGGATCGACCCGGCTCAGGGTAAAGCTAGTTTTGTGTTTGATCCCGTAGCCGTCAAAGATCATGGGCAACACGTTGGAGGTCGGTGACTGAAGGAAGAGACCGTTATCCACCGCCTGGGCCTTGGTGGGATAGGTGTAGATGATCTCCACCTTGTCCCGCACCCCTTTTTCTGTGAGGTAATCGTGCAGCATGATGGTTGTCTCCACGGGAGCGATACCGCACTGGTGGGGAATGTTGGGCGTTTTGGGGAAGTTTACGGTGATGATCACCCGACCCGACTTCAGGTTCTCAAACTTTTCGGCGATCTTTTTGGCTCCCTCGTAGGTATAAAACCAGTCGCCGCCCTCCTTAAGACCCGGAATACGCTCGGCAGCCACTTCGCAGCCGGTTGCCAGAACCAGATAGTCGTAGTCGTAGTAGCGGCCACTTTTACCCTTGACGCGGTTTTTGTCCGTTTCGATCCCTACCATCGGATCGACGACAAAGTCCACCTCCATCATGAGCAGCGATCGCTGCGGACGGACAAATTCATGCCCGGCTGCCTTGTGAAACGCCACATACATCGCACCGGGGCGGTAGTAGTGGTTGGGGGTATCGGAGATCATTCTGATCTCCACCTCGCCCCGATCAATTTCGGGCATCAACTTTTTAGCAAGGTTGTTGGCCGTCATGGTTCCGGCGGTACCGCCTCCGACAATTAGAATTTTTTTCATGGAACACTCCTTTGGGAAATACACATTCCATGCTAACGGAGCAATGCCAGCCAAAGATAAGGGGAAGATAAGATTTGTATAAGATTTTAGGCGAGTATGATGCGGTAGCCGAGCCCTTTGTGGGTTTCGATGGTGCCCTGGGGCAGTTTTTTCCGTAATCCCGCGACCACCATCCGGATCGCATCCACCGTGACGGGCTCTTCCCAGACGGAGGCTTCGATCTTCTCAACCGAGACAACACCCCGGTGGTTATGTATGAGCAGCTCCAGAATATCCCGCTCCTTGCGGGTCAGCCGCACAAAACTGCCTTTTTCGTCATAGAGAATATGCTGTTGCAAATCGTAGCGGGCTCCGCCGGCCAAAGAGGCCATATTACCCTTTTGCGTAGCCTCCGGAGCAGGAAGGTTGGCGGCGACGGCCACCAGCAGCTCGTCAATATCAATGGGTTTTTTCAGGTAGAAGTGTACCCCCGCATCCAGCGCGCGGTTGAGATAGGCGTGGGAGTTAAAGGCGGTCATCGTAATCCGGAGCGTCGCGGGTGCGAGGGAGGCGATTTTTTGCAAAAAACTCAGCCCGTCCACGTCGGGCATCTGGATATCGGCGATCACAATATCCGCTCCATCCCGTTGAAACAGCTCCATCGCCTCCAGGGCATCCGCCGCCCCATGGACTTTTTTAAAATAGATTTCCAATATCCGGACCAGCCACTTGAGGGTGCTCGGATCGTCTTCCGCAACCAACACACTATAATCGGCCAACCGTTCGTGAAGGGTTTCCATCAGACCGACTCCTTGTGAAGCATGATACGAAACGCTGCTCCCTCTTTTTCGTTGCTCACGTCCAGTCGCCCCTGCATATGGTGTTCGATAATGATTTTGGACATATACAGCCCGATACCGCTGCCCCCCTCTCGGGTCGTGAAATAAGGGTCAAATATGCGCTCCATATCGGCCTCTTTGATACCGCCGCCGTTATCGGCGATCGTGACATTGACCCCATCTCCCAAGGGCTCGATCCGGATCGTAATGTTTCCCTGCGGAACGTTGCGCGCCGTAATGGCGTTTAGGGCGTTGTGGATCAGGTTCAAGGCGACCTGGCGAAACTCGTTGGGGTAGCCGTAGGCGGTGGTGTCCATCCCCTCCGGAGCGGCCAGGTCGACTTTGATGCGGTGGTGTTTGAGCTGGGCATCCATCAGCCGGATAGCATCGGAAATGCTTTTCAAAACATCAAAATGCTCCTTCTCCTTGGAGATCCGGAAAAAGGTTGAAAAATCGTCGATGGTCTGGGACATGAAGTTGACCTTTTCCATGATTTCATCTTCGATATCCACCAGAAGAGAAGGGTCAAACTGGGGCTGTTTGGCCAGATGACGGATTCCCTGCACGATAATTCCCAGACTGTTGAGCGGCTGCCGCCACTGGTGGGCGATGGAGTCGATCATCTCGCCCATGGCGGCCAACCGTGACTGGTGGCACATGATCTTGTATTGTTCGGTCCGCTTTTTAACCTCTTCGTCCACGCGGCGTTTGAGCTCTTCTTGGTACAGAACATCCTGGGTAATGTCCGAGGTAATCATGACAATCTCGTCGCGGGTCTTGAGATAGCTTAGCGACATGCTCGCGTTAATGGGCACGCCGGATTTCGTAATGCAGACTTTGCGGAAGTTTTCGATACTGCCTTCCCGGATCGCTTTTTCCACGGCCAGACGGGAAGGTTCCGCGTACTCCTTGGAGGAGAGAGAGATGCAGGACTCCCTGCGCAGCTCCTCCATGGTGTAGCCCATCATCTTCTGAAAAAAACGGTTCGCATAGAGAAAACGCCCCTGCCTATCCAGGATGGATATGCCGTTTGCGGCCAAATCGAAAACGGCCTGCAACTCCTCTTTTTTTGAGCTCAGATCATGGGACGCGTCGTCATAAATCACGAAAACCTTCTTTTCTCATTAGAAATATTTATATTTACATTATGGCACTATCTATGCTTAAACCTTCCTTCTTGTATAATAGGATCCATTATCTCTATCCACCACAAAGGTCCGTTTTGCCACATTACTCCGTAGCCCACTCCCCCGATGCCGATGATATTTTTATGTACTATGCCGTCAAATTCGGCTGGGTGGGAAGCCCGGATATTACCTTTGACAACATTGCCCTGGATATCGAGACCCTAAATCAGAAGTCGCTCAAAAGCGAATACGACATCTGCGCGATCAGCTTTGCCCTCTACCCCCGTATCAAGGATGAATACGCCCTGCTGAACACCGCCGCCAGTTTCGGGGAAGGGTACGGACCCAAGCTGATCAAGAAAAAAGGCGCCCAGCTTAAACGCCATTTCAAGGTGGCCCTCTCCGGAGAGTACACCACCAACGCCATGCTCTTCCGCCTCAAATACCCCGACGCCAAGATCACCTACATGAACTTCCTGGAGATCGAGCAGGCGGTTCTGGACGGCCGCGTCGATGCCGGTGTGCTGATCCACGAATCGATCCTCACCTACAGCGACCAGCTGGAGACCGAAGCGGAAATTTATGACATCTGGCTCGATTATGCCAAGGAGACCCTGCCGTTGCCCCTT
Organism: Helicobacteraceae bacterium; assembly: GCA_003250175.1. GTDB lineage: Bacteria > Campylobacterota > Campylobacteria > Campylobacterales > SZUA-545 > SZUA-545. The sequence continues at coordinate 1,431 of QKHD01000100.1, read as the reverse complement.
GGCGGTATGGCGCTACGACGCTCCATTCCTTTGAACCGGGCTATTGAATGCCAACGCATTTTGACCGATGCTATCAAAGTAGGAATCTCCCATCAGCCGCTGCTATCGAAAATGCTGATGGAACGGGGTCTGATCCGAGTGGGCGAAGAGGATCTGAAGACCTATCTGGGTCTCTATGCCAACGACCACTCCGTCCAGTTCGACGAAAATGCGATCAAGGGGCTTGATACCCTCTACCGCATCGGGTTCGAAGCGGGCATCTATCCGGAGCTGATCCGGACGGAGGATTACCTGATCCCCACCACCTACGAAACGACAAGGAACAGCTAAGTGGAAGGCGAACTGATCGGCATTGCCGTCGATACCTTCAAGACGGCGTTTTACATCTCCTTTCCCATGCTCATGGGCGGACTTGTTGCCGGTTTGATTATCAGTATTTTCCAGGCCACCACCCAGATCAACGAAATGACCCTGAGCTTCGTGCCCAAGATCATTATTGTTGCCGTAATCATTATTTTACTGATGCCCTGGATGACCACCACGATGATCGATTTTACGATGCGGACCTTTGAAAAAATACCCCATTTTGTAGGGTAGCTAAGCGAGAAAGCCCATGGCCAACCACGTCACGCTGGAGTATGACCAGCCCATCTGCGATGTCAAACAGTTCGGCCAGTTTTATGTCGCGCTGGATGACACGCTCCGCCTGCACCGGATCACCCCGTCGATCAAAAAGGAAAAGAGTTTTACGGTCATCAAGTCCGACTCCCTTCCGCTGCAAAAGTCGATTCTCAAGGGCAATATTATCGGCTATGCCAACAAGCAGAACCTCTATGCCCTCCACATTAAAGATAAAAAAATTATTCCTTTCCGCTGGTTTGGCGGCGATGTCACCACCTATGCCGCCGCTTCTGACGGCCACTATATAGCCGCAGGCTACGACGAGGGCAAGGTCAATATCTTTTCCCTCGACATCGGCGGCGTCTACGCCTCCCTGGGCTTTGAGTGCGGCAAGGTCAAGTACCTCCATTTTGATTCCAAAAGTGCGCTGCTGCTGATTTTGGGCGAACGCCACAAGGTGATCGTCCACGATACCCTGCTTAACCGGACCCTTTGCTCCATTCCCACGGAGACCCGGGTGCTTTTTGGGGTTTTTCTTAACGACTACCGCCTCTTTTGTGTCCATGAAGACGGCCAGACCTCCATCATGGATATTCAGCGCGGCACCGTACTCTCCATTCAGAACAACCAGATCAAGAACCCCACCGCCCGCTCCACCAATCCGGAGCGGGACTACGCCATTATCGGGGATAAAAACGGAAAGATCACGGTCATTTTGATTAAGTACAATAAAATCCTCTTTACCCACGAGGTCACCCCGCAGCCCGTTCTGGCCATCAAGTGGGTCGAAAAAACCCTCTTTTTCCTCTT
>QKHD01000268.1 GCA_003250175.1 Helicobacteraceae bacterium | reverse complement strand
CACCAGGGCCAACGCCAGGGCCAGACGCTGTTTCATGCCCTTGGAATACTCGCTGATGGGCCGGGCCGGGTCGATGCTAAGCGCAACCCTCTCCATGAGCACCCTTTGGGCAACGTCCGGAGCTTTGGTGATGCCGCCGATCAGACGGAAATAGTCCTGGGCACGCATCTGCGGGTCAAAATGGGAGCTCTCCGGAACATAGGCCGTGTTTCCGAGAACCACGCCTCTGGCATCCAGTTCGGATTTAAAATGGGGAAGAAAAGGGTGCTGGGAGATATCGCGGTAGAATCCGAGAAGGTAGTGGATCAGGGTCGTTTTACCTGCGCCGTTGTGCCCGAGAAGGACCATGGGTAAGTACCTCTTTTGGTGGTTACTTTTTGTTTACTGAAAAAACTTTTTCTCTTTATTCATTTTATTATAGAATGACTTATCAGTAACATTCATTACCAAGGACATACTATGAATAAAGGTCTGCGTCACGCGTTTACGATGATCGAGCTTATCTTCGTCATTATCATTCTGGGCATTCTCGCCGTCACGGCTCTTCCACGTTTCGTCGGCGTTCAGGATGATGCCAAAATTTCCACCGAACAGGGTACCATCGGTGCCGTCCGCGGAGCCATCGCAATCTCCCACAGCAAGTGGCTGATTAATCAGGGAACTGCTCTTGACTGGGATAGTGACGGCACGCCAGAAACCTTCTCTACACAAGGGTACCTCACCAACCTGGAAACCGGTGGAACGGCCGCCAGCGCCAATGCCGCAGCAACGACGGGTATTTTTGCCGAAATCCTTTCAGAACCGGCCACCGACTGGGCCCGTATTGCTGATGCCGTTGATGCAACGGCTATCTATGAAGGACCTGCAACTACCGGCACCAACGGTGTCCCTGACGAAGGCAGCAACGATATCAATACCTCCGGCGGATGGCAGTATAACAACACCACCGGTGTCGTTACCTACATCGCCAACTAAACTTTCTTCTCTCCGGAGGTTGCCTCCGGAGCCCTACCCCAGCTCCTCCGCCCGTTTTACCGCCGCTTCGATCGCTTTGATAAATCCGTCACGTACCTTGCCGTTTTCCAGTGCCGCGTAGCCGTAGGCCGTCGTGCCGCCCGGTGACATGACGCTGTCTTTGATGACACCAGGATGGCCGTCCGTCAAAAGCGCGGCACTGCCTTCAAACAACCCTTGCACCAGCTGCGCCGCCGCGGGGCGTTTCAGCCCCATGCGAACCGCACCGTCGGCCAGCGCTTCGGCAACCAGCATCATATAGGCCGGGCCGCTTCCAGCCAAAGCCGTGGCCACGTTGAGCTCTTTTTCGCTCCCGACCCAGATGCCCTGCCCGAAGCAATCCAAAATCGCCTTGGTCTCGTCCTTAAAGCCCTCGTCCCCCGTAAAGGCCGTGGCGGAAAGCCCCTTGGCCGCCGCCACGTTGGGCATGGATCGCAGCACGTATTCCGCGGCAAAGCTTTCGCGGATCGCCGATAGAGTCACTCCCGCCATCACGGAGATCACCGCCTTGGCCCGGCCGGTGACCTTCACACTTTTATAAACCTGGGGCTTGACGGCCAGAACAACCACGCGCCCTTCCATGTTGGCCGCTTCGCCGCTTTCGATGGTGCATCCGGGAAACGCCGCTTTGAGGGTTTCGACCTTTTCTGCGTTGTGGGTATAGACCGCGATGCGGTGTCCGGAGGCCGCCATGCCCCGGATAATGGCGCCGCCCATGTTACCGGCACCGATAAAAAGTATCTCCATGATCCATGCTCCTGTTTATTTCCCTGATTGTACAACGAAGCGGGTAAAGTCCCCGTAATCCGGAGGATATTTTGGCCGTGAAGTGTTTATAAAAGTCAGAGGTGGGGTGTTGTACAATGCAGGCAAAACCATATAATTATGAGGACACATAATGGCTCGTAGAACACACCAACCACAACAACGAAAAGCTTTCTCCCTGATGGAGCTGATGATCGTCATCATCATCCTGGGGCTCCTGGCGGCGATGGTTCTGCCCAACCTGGTAGGCAAAGGCGAACAGGCAAAACAAAAGCTCGTCTGCGTCCAGATGGAGAGCATCGCCAACGCGCTTTCCATGTTTAAAATGGACAACGGCACCTACCCCACCACCGAAGAGGGCCTCAAGGCTCTCGTAGAAAATCCCGATGCGGAAAAATACCCCGGCTACCAGAAGGGCTACCTGGACAAACTTCCCGTGGACTCCTGGAAACAGCCCTACATCTATATTCTGGACGAGGCCTCCGGATTTGACATCATCTCCCTGGGAGCTGATCGCAAAGAGGGCGGTGAAGACGAAAACCGCGATATCCGCCGCTCCACTTGCTCCAAATAAAACGCACCGCCTTTACCCTGATCGAGCTGATCATCGTTGTGTTGATCATCGGTCTGGTGTATGGGCTTTTTGTGGCGGGACTGAACAAAAAAGAGGTCAAGCCCCCGCTGCAGTTTGAGGGGCTCAAAGAGAAGCTGCTGCAGCTCTCCGGAGAGCGCCCCCTTTTTTTGCGCTGCACCGGTGACGCCTGCGAAACCTGCACCGTCACCGTCGAAGGGGAGAGTGAAGCCAAAGAGTTTCCCCTCTTTAGCGAGAAGCCCAAGGTCTTTATGTATGACCACGACGGCTACTTTAAGGAGCAGCGCTTTGCGGAGGATGTCTGTTTTGAATTCCGGATCCGTAAAAACCTCAGCAGCGACAACATCCTGGTGGAACGGAACGGAAGGTTTTATCTCTTTTACTCCTTTTTGCAAAAACCCGACACCCTTATCGATCTGGAAGAGGCAAAACGGGCCTTTGACCCCAGGGAGCACCTCCCCAAGGATGGCAGCGAATACTATGACAAGAAGTAACCATGCTCTTTAAATACACCGGGATCACTCACACGGGCAAAAGCGTCAGCGGCACCATCGAAGCGACCGATCGAAATGAGGCCATCGGCAAGCTCAAATCCCGCACCATCTACTACAAAAAGATCACCGAATACACCCCCTCCCTGCTCTCGCGTATCCGACTGGTTAAAAAAGAGAAGATCAAACCCGCCCTGCTCTCCACCCTCAGCCGCGATCTGGCGGTCTATCTGAATGCGGGCATCTCCATCGTCAACGCCATTCGCCTGGCCTCCAGCCAGTATGCAGACAATAAGAAGCTGAGCAGCTTTCTTAGCTCCATTGCCACCTTTTTGGACGAAGGCAAGAGCTTTTCCGTAGCGCTGGAATCGCAAAAGGTTTACGATCTGCCGCTTTTTTACCGCCAGTCCATCAAGGTCTCCGAAGACGGGGGGATTTTGGCGGAGGTTCTGGAGGAGCTCTCCAAATTCCTTAAAGAGCAGGAGCGGGTCACCAAGCAGATCAGCTCCGCCATGGCCTACCCCATTTTTATCATGCTGGTTTCCGTGCTGATGATCTCGTTTATGATGGTCATTGTCGTGCCCAAGATCACCTCCATCTTTGCCCAGATGAATGAAGAGCTGCCCCCCATTACCCAGTTTGTCATCGGGATCAGCGACTTTCTAACCGCCTACTGGCACCTGCTGCTGATCTTGCTGGTGATGATCGTCGCCCTCTTCAAAGGGATCACCGGTACCAACAAAAATGCCCGCTATATGGTTGACCTGATGGTGCTCAAGATCCCCTTTTTCGGCAAAACGGTGGAGGTTTCGGAGCTGGCCCGTTTTTCTTACATGACCTCGGTGCTGCTGCGCTCCGGACTCCCCTTCGTGCAGGCCATTAACCTCAGCTCCCGCATTTTGAAAAACCTCGTCATTGCCGACATCTTCCAGCATGCGGCGGACCGGGTCGTAGAAGGCGAACGCCTCTCCAGCTCCCTTAACAGCGCTGATTACCGCCTGCAGCGCTCCTTTGTGCAGGCCATTGCTTTGGGGGAAGAGACCAGCGAGGTGCAGTCGATCCTGGCCAACCTCTCCAACCTCTATTTTGAGGAGAACCGCGACCGGATCGGGATCTTCCTCTCCCTGCTCGAACCCATCATGATGCTGGTCGTTGGGGGAGCCGTCGGCTTTATTATCGCCTCCATGCTCCTGCCTATCTTCTCGCTCAATATCGGCTAATCATGCGACGGCGCGCCTTTACCCTTATGGAGGTGATTATCGCCGTCATCATCCTTACCCTGATCGTGCTTTACCTCTACCAGAGTGTGGACATGCTCAAAAAAGCCAACACCGCCATGGCGGCCAAGGATCAGACCAGACTCTACGAAACCCGCATCAAAAAGCTCTTTTTGCTGGATCTTCTGCAGGTTTATGGCGACATCAATGTCACAGCAACCGACGAAAAAGACTTCGACCTGGTGCAGTTTCGCACCCAAAACTCCCTGCACGGCCTCGCCTCTCCGGATGTGGCCTATCTCGTCACCAAACCGGGCAACAACCTCGTGCGTATCGAAGGCATCGGTTTTAGCCTCCCCCTTAACCGCGACTCGGTCTATCAGGTCAAATACGACACGGTCATGAAAAATATGGAGTATTTCAAACTCTACCCCTCCAAAACCAAGGGGCGGGTTCTGGTCGTGCTCAAGCGCAAAAACGAGACGACGGAGTTTTTTGAGGTGTTGGTTCCGGACAGTTAGGCGTCGAAGAGCTCGTGAAGGGTGTTGGCACTCTTCATCCAGACGCTTAAGGCCTCCCAGTCTTCCGCTTCGAGGAGTTTTCGGGCGGTGGCCAGCTCTTTTTCAAAGACATCAAAGGAGTCCATGAGGGCAGGCTTGTTCTCC
>QKHD01000130.1 GCA_003250175.1 Helicobacteraceae bacterium | reverse complement strand
GATGGCGATAATGCTGCACTGATAGCGCTCATATAGATCGACCATCTGCTTTAATACCCCGTCACCGTCGGGATTGTAGCAGAGGTCATCCGCCAGAATAACGGCGATGGGGCGGGTCGCTCCGGTCAGCACGCTGCCCGTCTGGATTGCATGGCCAAGACCCTTCATCTCGTTTTGACGGGTATAGGAGAAAGAGCACTGATCGATGATGTCGCGAATATCGGCCAGACGCTTCTCCTTATCCGTACCCTTGATCTGGTGCTCCAGTTCGTAGCTGATGTCAAAGTGGTCTTCCAGGGCCCGTTTTCCCCGTCCCGTAACAAAGGCCATGTCGTATAGTCCGGCCTCGATCGCCTCCTCAACCGCATACTGCACCAACGGTTTGGTCAGGATCGGCAGCATCTCCTTGGGCATCGCCTTGGTGGCGGGCAAAAAGCGTGTGCCGTATCCAGCGGCAGGGAATAGACAGGTTTTAATCATGGGTTCTCCTTAAGGGTGGTGGGTGTGGTCTCAAACCGGATCCAGGCGATCTCATAACCGCCCAGGGTGATTTCGGCCTCCGGAACCTCCTCGTGGGTGACGAGATTAAGTCCCCCGGAGGTGAAGTCCGGGACCCTGCAGCGCACCTCATCGCCTGAGAGGTTGTGCAAGGCCACGATCCGGTTGGTTTCGTCCGTTGAAGTCTGAATTATAGCGAAAACCGCTTCATGCAGGGCTGGGAAACTAAAGGCACCAAACGGGTTGAAGGCACTTTCATGAATCCGGATGGAGAGGAGTTTTTTAATGGTGTGGAAAATGATGGACTCCATGCTGCCCTGGGTATCCAGGCTCTCCTTGAGCTTGTGCCAGAAGATCTTCTGACGGTTGATGGAGCGGTTGATGCCCGTCATCTCTACGCCGTGGTGGTAGTTGCGCGAGCCCACCAGGGAGTGGAAGTAAATTCCCGGAACTCCCGGCATCGCCATGGCCACCGCCTGGGAGAGGATCATCCGTTTGATCCGGACGCTATCGGCCTCCTCCGGAGGGGTGAGCAGGTCCATGTAGTTGCTGTTGATTTCGTAGGGTTTGGCCTCGCCGTTGGTGTCGCTGCGGTAGGAGACGAGGGCACCGTGTTCCTGGGCCTTTTCGATGAGAAAGTCGATCTCCTCTTGCGGCAGGTGGGAGGCCAGGGGGCGCATGCCGATTCCGTCGTGGCTGGCGGTGAAGTTAAAAAAACAGACCTTGTCGCTGGGCAGGGAGAGGGTCTGGGCCCAGGGGGTCAGGTATTTGGCGGAGCCGGTGATGATCCCGTGGGCCAGCAGCGGGGGCAGGGTAAAGTTGTAGACCATCTGGGCCTCGTCGTCGCCGTTGCCGAAATAGGAGATGTTTTCACTGTGGGGTACGTTGGTCTCCGTGATAATCACCACCTCCGGAGCCACCTTATGGATGACCTCTCTGAAAAGTTGTACCAGCTCATGGGTCTGGCGCAGGTGAACGCAGGGCGTTCCCACCTCTTTCCATAAAAAGGCGATGGCATCGAGCCGGATCAGCTTGGCCCCTTTACTCACGTAAAAGAGCAGGACGTCCAGGATTTTGACCAGTACCTCGTAGTTGGCGTAATTAAGATCGACCTGATCTTTGCTGAAGGTTGTCCAGACGTAGCGGTTTTCACCGTGATCGTCCTTGAAGGGGCTGAGCAGCGGCGTGGCCCTGGGGCGCACGACGGCGGAGAGGTCGGTGGTGGGGTCCAGCTCGATGAAGTACTTTTTATAGCGCGGGTCTCCGGAGAGGAAGTTCTTAAACCAATAGGAGTAGCGCGAGACGTGGTTGACCACCCCGTCAAACATCAGCCGATATTTGGAGGCAATACGCCCGATCTCCCGCCACGATCCCAGCAGTGGGGAGACGTCGTAGTAGTTGGCCACGGAAAAACCGTCGTCGGAGGAGTAGGGGTAGAAAGGAAGCAGGTGCAGGGTGTTGATGTCGTCTTCAAGGTAGCGGTCGAGGAACTTCTGCAACGTATCCAGCGGAGCTTCATCGCTTTCGATTACCTGATTGCCGTAGGTGATGAGGATGACGTCCTTTTCGCTCATGCGGTAGTTTTCACTGGCGATCATCTTGCGGTATTTGTTAATCAAAAACCGGATTTCGATGTAGGCGCGCTTGGCATCGGTGGGCTGATAGAGGTACTGCAGGCGTTCCTCTATGGAGAGTTCTTCGTACTGGATCACCGGTTATCCTCCAAAACAGCCTGATTGAGCGTATCGGAAAAGTCCGGCAGCACGGAGCGCACGGTGGTCCAGGCGGACAGCAGGGGGATGCCCATGGGGGATTCTTGAAACTTCTCCCTGGCGTGGGCCAGGGCCTCCTGGAAGATCTCCGCGGCGGCGATCTCCTTTTGGCGGTTGTACTCCAGGCCGTTGATCTTGGAGAGGGCGTTATATTTTAAAATGGCATAGCGGGATTCCTGGTAATAGGTGGAGATGAGGCTTTGGAAAAAGGCGGGGGAGAGGACGATTCCGTTTTGGCTGAGAACCCGAAAAAGCGTCTGGGCGATTTCGTCGGCCATTTTGGCCAATCCTTTGTTGATGTTGTCCTGGGAGAGGTCCTGGTGTTTGTGCTCGTAGGTGCTCATAATCTCGCTTTGGCAGATGCGGGAGGTGGAGGTGTTGGCGTAGACTTCACTCAAGGTTGAAACCTCCAACCCCCAGGTGGGCGAAATCCGCATCCCTCTGGCCAGGCTCCGGATAAAGGCGAACTCTCCGGAGAGGGCGTAACGGAAGCTGTCCATGTACTCGATATAGCGGTTATACCCCAGGATCTTCTCGATCGATTTAATCAGAGGTGAGTAAAAGAGTCTCGTTACCCGCCCGTGCAGCTTGCCCGTGACCCGGGCGTAGTAGCCTTTGTTAAACTCGAAATCAAGCCCCGGATGCACCACGGGGTAAAAGAGCCTGGCGGGAAGCTCCCTGGTGTAGTTGACGATATCGCAGTCGTGCAGGGCGATGGCGTAGGCGTCGGGGTAGGTCATTGCATACCCCAGGCACATCCAGACATTGCGCCCCTTACCCCGGATATCAAGCCCCGTAAACCCGGCGTCGGTGATCATCTCGTAGATCGCTTTCATGCGCGGACCGTCGTTCCAGACAATGTCGACGGGTGTTTTAATCACCGACATCATCTCTTTGACCTTCTTAAACTCCTCCTCCGAGGCCATATCCAGCCCCAGAATGATCTTGTGCAGGTAGTCCACATTTTTAAGTTCATCAATAATGAGCTGCATGGCCGGGGTCTCAAACTCCGAATAAAGTGCCGGAAGAATCAGCACCATATTTCGGCGTTCGGAGAACTCTTTGAGTTCCGCTTCGATGGATTCGATGCTGCGGTTGCCCACGTTGTGCAGGGTGGTGATGATTCCGTTTTGAAAAAAATCTGCCATAGTAAATTAGCTCCTTTTGATGTATACCAAGATGATGTCCATGACATTGGTGCCCGTGTAGCCGGTAGCAATAAGGCTTTTGGCTGCTTGATGGAAACGGTAGCTGTCGTTGTTGTGCAGCAGGGCCTCCGGAGCGAGACCTTTTTGCTTGGCCTGCGTTACCGTCATACCGTCGACGACGGCACCGGCTGCGCTGCTGTTGCCGTCGATTCCGTCGGTGCCGGCACTGAGCAGGAGGATATTTTGCGTACCTTCGAGGCTAAGGGCAGCGGCCAGGGCCAGTTCCTGATTGCGTCCGCCCTTGCCGTCTCCGGTGACGGTTACCGTCGGTTCGCCCCCGTAGATCAAGAGCACATCATCACCGCCCTCGGAGGCGATGGTTTTGGCCGTCTGGACGATGCTTTTGGCCTGTTCGGAAGCTTCACCCACCAGACGGTCGGTAATGATCCGGACGTCGTCCAGCTGCTTTTTGGCCGCTTCGCGGATCGCCTCCAGGGCGATGCGGTTGGAGCCGATCACCGTATGGGGCAGGTCACTTCGTGGCTCCTTTGGGGTTTCGTTAATCGCTCCGGAGCTTCCCGATTCCAGCCGTTTGATGACGGCTTCGGGGAGGCGGCGTGCCAGGCCGGATTCTTTGACGATGGTGAGGGCGTCGTCAAAAGTGGTCGTGTCCGCATAGAGCGGGGCGGAGCCGATGGCGCCGAGCTTGTCGCCGATCACATCGGAGAGCACGAGCACCGAGCCTTGCGTCGGTATTGCCCGCCCCAAAAACCCGCCCTTGACGGCGGAGAGGTGTTTGCGGATGCAGTTGATGGACTCGATGGGCAGCGCGTGCTCCAAAAGCAGGTGGCCGGTGGTGTTGAGATCACGAAGGGTCAGGGGTTTGGCGGGCAGCTCCATGAGCGACGATGCCCCTCCGGAGAGCAGAAAAATGACGTAGTGCTCCGGAGTGAGGGCCTGGATATTTTTAAGCAGCGCCTTGGTGGCCTTGATGGTGCGTTCCGTAGGGATAGGGTGATCCGATTCATAGACCTTAAGGCCGGAGATCGGCTCTTTTTTGGGTGCGATGACGGCACCGCCGTCCACCAAAGCACCCAGAATCTTTTTCGCCTCTCTCGCCATGGGCAGCGCCGCTTTGCCTGCCGCAAAGAGGGCGATTTTGGGGTAACGGGTTGTATCAACCCTTGCACCGGCAACAAAAAGCCCGCCCGTTTCTAAGCGGATATGTTCACGCACCAGATGCTCCGGATTGACGGCGGCAACCCCCAGGCGAAAGAGTTCGATCATCTGCTTTTTATTCATTGTTCAGCACTCCTAAGACCAGCTCGTTCCACCCGGCGGCACCCGG
>QKHD01000057.1 GCA_003250175.1 Helicobacteraceae bacterium | reverse complement strand
CCCAGGGCGACCGCCGCCATGAGCGCGCCGGCCATGCCGATAAAACCGGCAAAATCCATGCTCTTGGGGACATTCCCCTCTTTCCTGGCATCGTCAATCTTTTTCTGGGTGGGTTCTTCCGTTTTCTCCATATCGTCGGCCACGGGTCACCTCTTGCTTTATTGCATTTTCATGGAGAAGTCGAGCCAGGTTGCCTGGTGGATGATACTGCCGCTGCTGAGCGCATCGACGCCAAGATCGCGGTAACGGGCAAGAATCTGCTCGTCGATGTTGCCGCTGACTTCAATCAGCGTCGCCGGAGCGGTTGTGTTACGCAGGAGTATTACCTCGTTCACTGCATCCAGGGTCATGTTGTCACACATAATGATATCCGCACCCGCTTCCAGAGCCTCTTTAGCCATGGTGACGGTTTCACACTCGATCTCGATCTTGGCAGTGAAGGGGATATTTTTCCGTGCTTCGGCCATGAAACTTTTAAGATCCGGAATGGTTTTGAGGTGGGTGTCTTTGAGCATCAGGGCGTCATCCAGCCCCATTCGGTGGTTGACCGCGCCACCGCAGCGGACGGCATACTTTTCAAAGCTCCGGAGCAGGGGGCGGGTCTTTCTGGTATCCAGCAAGACCACCTTGCTCCCCTTTAAAATATCCGCATAGCGGGCGGCATTGGTGGCGATGCCGCTGGCGTGCTGAAGCATATTCAAAAAAGTGCGTTCAATACTGAGTAGCGCGGTGTTGGTTCCGGAGATCGTGGCGATGCATTCACCGGGCTGGATACGGTCGCCGTCGCGGTGCTGCCACTCGATAGTGATGCCGGCAAGCTCCTTGAGTACCTCGGCATAACGTATACCGGCCAAAACCCCGGCTTCCTTGGCAATAATACGCGCCGTAGCGGCAACGGGCTTGGTGCACTGGGCAAAGAGATCGCCCCGGCCCATATCCTCTTGCAAAACGTCCGCCACAAAGCGTCGAATCGATAAATCCATCGGTCGTGTTTCCATCTGTGAGTTATTTTGGGATATTATAGCGAAGTTGAATAAGCGGACGGGGGAACCCCCGCCCAATTGATATGAAGGACGCTCTTTATCAAGCAAAGAGTGTTCCAAAATCAAACACAAAAAGAGGAATATGACCCGTTTTGCCCCCTGGATCGGTCTGGTATCACTTCTGCTTGTCGGGTGCAGCGACAGCCGCACCGTCGGCCAGTCCGAAGAGGCCTATTCCCTGATTCCGGAGCAGTGGCACCTGGAAAATACCGGGCAGTCCGCGGGCACGACCAATCCGGGAACTCCCGGCGAAGACCTTAACGTCACGCCTGTCTGGAGCAGCGGCGTGACGGGAGCCGGGGTCAATGTGGCCGTCGTGGATACGGGGGTTCAGTATTACCACTACGATCTTATGGCCAATATCAGCTACGCCAACAGCGCCACCTATAAGAATGGCACCGTCTACACCAACGATCCCACCCCCATTACGGAACAACTCCAGCTTGACAGCGCTACCTACGCCCACGGAACCGCCTGTGCCGGGATCATTGCCGCTGTGGGTGATAATGGTGTCGGCATCTCCGGAGTGGCTCCGGACGCCACCCTTTTTGGGCTCAATGTCTTTGCGGACGGTCTCTTTGAAGACCAATTAAACAATGCGGCCCCATCCAATTCGATCCAGAGCTTTGCCGATGCCCTTTACAGTACCTCCCGTGCGGTGCATGTCTCGTCCAATTCCTGGAACGGCTCTACCATTCGTATCTACCGCATGGAGGAGGACGACCCCGATTTTGCCGCTGTTATTACCGGTGCGCAAAACGGACGAAACGGCAAGGGTATTGTCTACGTCTTTGCCGCAGGAAACACCCGCTCCTATACCTACTCCGCACCGGGATATACCCTTTGGACCTACAGCCACAATGCCAACTGGCATCGGGAGCTCAACACCCCCTACACCATTACCGTCGCCGCACTCAATGCCAACGGCACCTACTCCACCTACTCCAACTTCGGCGCCAATATTCTGGTCTCCGGATTCGGGGGAGAGTATGGCACGGCCAGTTCCAGCAACCGCCCGGCTATCGTCACCACCGATCTGTTTGACGAACTGGGTATGGACGACCCCGCCAACTCCACCCACTTTGACGTACCGGGGAACGAGACGGGAGACTTTACCGCCCTCATGAACGGCACCTCCGCCGCAGCCCCCATGGTGGCCGGAGTGGCCGCATTGATACTGGAAGCCAATCCGGAGCTGAGCTACCGCGATGTCAAATACATCCTTGCCACCACCGCACGGAAAAATGATCCGAGCGATGCCAACTGGGCCCAAAACGGTGCGGGGCACTGGTTTAACAAAAACTACGGCTTCGGTGCGGTGGATAGCTACAGCGCCGTGCAAAAAGCGACCGCCTTCACTCCGCTGGGAACAGAGGTAACACACACATATTCCGACCCCGATGTCAACACCAGCCTTGCCAATGCTTCCGATACCAGTTTTCCCATAACCGTGCCCTTGGCGGATAAAACCTCCCTGGAATTTGTGGAGCTGACCATTGATCTGTATGCTTCCCGTCCCGGCGATATGATCATCTCTCTGATCTCTCCTAGCGGAACCGAATCGGAACTGAGCCATTTCAATACTGCTGATCTGAATCCGGGAGCCGGAATTTACTCCATCAATTCCGACACCGATTTTTTTGCTCCCTTCACTTTCGGCAGCAACCAGTTTTTGGATGAAGACAGCAACGGTACCTGGTACTTGCGAATCCGGGATGAGGGCACGATCGACTCCTCCGGGACATTGTATAGCTACACGCTAAAAACCTATGGGAGGTAAATGATGCGACCACTGCTTGCCCTTCTTTTAACCCTGCCCCTTTGGGGTGTCCAGCCCGGAGCGGTCTTCGCCCTCAAAACCTCTCCGGAGCACTTTGACTACTATATAGCCGGTGAGCTGCGTGCAGGGGCTTCTCCCAATACCAGGGTCTATACCCGCTCCGGAATTGAAGGCGCCGAATGTGTTCTCACCGGTTATTTGAAAATCCGCCTGAAGGCCTCCGTGTCGGCCGACGCCTTCGCAGCGTCCCAACCCCTCAAATACCAAAAAACCACCCTTGGTTCGACCCACATTTTTTCCAATACTTCGCAAGAGATCGATGACATGGAGCTCGCCTCCGGACTCTGGAACCATCCGGATGTGATTGCCGCCGAGCCGCTCTGCCAAAAACCCAAGAGGCTTTTATGAAACAACGCTCCGGAGTCGTCCTGCTCATTACCATCGGGTTTATGATTACCTTGATGGCCCTTATCGGCTACCAGCTCACCCTGGTGGACCGGGGGCTTAAACAGAGCGGCAAAGAGGCCTTTTTCTATCAATCCTCCCTCGTCATCTCCGATATCCGGAGCAAGCTCGTCCCCCAGATGCTGGGTGAGCTGGGCACCATGGACATGAACGACACGGACAACCAGGAGGTGGTCGGCTCCATGCTGAGTGCGTGGTACGACATTCCCTTTCCCCTGATTCAGGATGAAAAATTCGGCACCGTCACCGTGACGGTCAAACCCGGAAATGACCGCTTCAACATCAACGACATGGCCAAGCTCCCCATGATCCAGCGGGAGTTTTTCGAGCACTTTACCCAGGGACTGATTGACCCGATGCTGCTCATGAATATGATTGATCTGGCGCTGAACACCGATGAAAACATCTCCTCCGGATGGCAGTATCTGGCCCAGGACAGTGACCTCGTCATCAACTCCCCCTTTTTCCGCAAAGGCTCCATCACCTGCAAGGAGCAGTTTCACACGATCCTCAAGGCCTACGCCGATCAGGTCAAAGACCCCAAGGTCTACGACCTGCCCTGGGATGATTTCGTCAGCTTTTACGGCACGGAAAAACTCTCCTTTTCGCAGCTTTCCTACCCCTTTTGCAAAAACCTCTTTTTCAACCGGGGAACCGCCTGGTGGGAGACCTACTGCAAAAATCCGGAGATGGTGCACTTTAGCCGTGAGGATGTCCGCCCCGGCGAAGATGAAAACGCCACGTTAAAGACCCTCAAAATCGACTTTGACAGCTACGATCCGCAGATGCGTATCGGTGTCTTGATCGAGCAGAACGGCCTGGAGTCGGAGTTTGATCTGCTCTTTGATATCAAGACGAAAAAAACCCTCTGGACCCGGGCCAAACTGTAACGCTTTTGTCGCTTAAATCTCTTTTTGATACCTCCTTGGATATAATCTATCCATTTTGAGAAACGATAATTTTTTGGCAAGGCTATAGGTGATAGGACAGTATCGACTCCCCCTCAAGCAGGAGAACCCGACCCTTTTTATTCATACGGACACCCCCTTTGACTTTACAGGGGAAGGTCGCGTCAACCTGATTCTCTCCCCTGCATTTTATTGGTGCAAAAAAGAGTCCCTGGCCGTTAAAAACCTCTCCGCCGCCAAAAAAATCGCCCAGTCCGTCTTTGACGGCACCATTCCGGAGGGGGAGTACAAATACCTCGTCCAACGGGACCGTGAACCGGGCTACTTCCTCTTTTACGCCTACGATGAAGAGATGATCGTGACACGCCTGCAGGAGCTGGACGTTCCCCCGGGGCGGGTGCAAGGTATCTATTTTGCCCAGAGCGAACAGGCGGGGCTGGAACACCCCGTACAGCTGAACGAGACCCTCTGCCTGATCGAAACGGGCGGCATCATCACCCCCATGCCTTCCCGCTTTGTTTCCGATGTAGAGCCGATGCATCTGGATAATCACCGGCTCTCACGCTTTAAGGTACCC
>QKHD01000191.1 GCA_003250175.1 Helicobacteraceae bacterium | reverse complement strand
CCTTCGATCTGCCGCTGCTCGATATCAACGTGCCCAAGCTCAACGGTTTCGAGCTGCTGCGCGCCATCCGCGAAGAGCGGATCGAAACCCCGGTCGTCTACATCAGCGCCCTGGTCGACATCGAAGACATCACCAAGGGCTTTACCCTGGGGTGTGCCGACTACCTCAAAAAACCCTTCCACCTGCGGGAACTCTCCCTGCGCATCGACAACATCTCCCGCCTGCGAACCCTGCAAAATCAAGACCACATCCCCATCGGGAAAAACTACAGCTACCACCCCAAGCAAAAGACCCTCTACTTCCAGAACGACCCCCAGGAGATCACCAAAAAACAGCAGCAGATTTTAGAGCTGCTCACCAACAACCTGGGCCTGGTGGTCGATTTTGACATGTTTAGGGAGTATGTCTGGGAAAACAGCATCATCGACAACGCCTCCATCCGCGCCGAGATCAACCGGCTCAAAAAGATCTTTGACGAAGACGTGGTCAAAAACATCCGGGGTCTGGGCTACAAGATCGAACGGGTCTGCAAAGCCTAAGCCCCCTCTTCTATTTCCTCTTTTTCTATCGCTATTTTTTTAACATATAATGCTTTTCTTGAAAAAACTTACTTAAAACAATAAACGAATGGTAACTTTTTGGTTATATATTCTAGAATACAACGATACGATATATATTTTTATATATTACGTTGCCTCCGCGTGCGGAGGGTGCCACTATTCTAAAAGGAAACCGAAAATGAGACGATTCGCCCTGTGTCTCTCCCTGGCCGTGGTCTCCGCCCTGGCCGACGAGACGGTAAACCTGGATGCCATCCAGGTTGAAAGCAATGTATCCAAAAGCCCATTTCTGATGGAAAACCAGACCGCATCCCCCAGCGTGCTGCGATTTGGCCCCGAGAGTGCCGCCGCCCTGGGAACCCAGGCGGCCATGAACCCCTACACCGTCATTCAGTACGCCCCCTCCGTCAACTTCACCCCGGTCGACGCGACGGGCTCCAACGAGCCCTCCTTCCACGATCCGATCCGGATGCGCGGACGCAGCCAGTCCGGCCCCGGCGGGGTCTTTCTGATTGACGGGCTGCCCATCTCCTCCAACCCCGGCGGGGGCAAACAGCTGGTCGATATGGAGAACATCGCCGCCATCGATCTCTATAAGGGGTATATTCCCACCAATCTCAACACCGGGTTTTCCAGCCTGATCGGCAAGGTCGACCTTCGCCTGCGGAACCCAAAAGAGCAGATGGGTGGCAGCCTCTCCCAGTCCGTCGGCAGCGACAACTTCCTGCGCACCTATGTGCAGCTCGACTCCGGCAAGGTGGGCGATGTGGCGGTCTTTGGCTCCTTCTCCCAGGTCAGCAGCGACAAAAACCGCGGCAAGGGCGATCTGAGTAAAAGCAACGCCATGCTGGGGCTGCGCTACACACCAAACGACGCCTTCGAAGCCCGCGTCTACGCTATCACCAACAGTGACGAGCACCACAACTACGGCTCCCTCACCTACGCCGAAGCCCAGGATATCGACACCTACTGGGACAAAGACTTCGCCACCGCCAGACCGACCGCCAACAACGATGTCGACTACTACGACTGGAACAAGCAGGACTTCACCACCAATGTGCTGATGGCCGATATCGCCTACAAGGTGGGCAGCGCCGGAGCGATCCGCCTGAAACCCTACTACAAGAGCGACAAGGGCGAATACTGGCTGAGCAGCTTCAACGCCGACCCGACCAAGCAGCGGGTCATTAACTGGAAAATGGACCACGACCTCGCCGGTGCGACGCTGGAGTATGACCACCAGGTCTCCGCCGCCCTGGCGGTCAAGGCCGGCTACTGGTACCACAAGCAGCTGCCCCCGGGACCGCCCACCGACCGGAAAAAATACCGCGTCGTGAGTGGCGAGCTGGTCTTTAACGGCTACGCCTCCCTGGCCGATACGGACGACCACATCATTCAGGCCCCTTTCGTGGAACTCTCCGGAAAGAACGGCGCTTTCGAATACAAGGCCGGGGTGCAGTACCAGAGCTTCCGGATTGCGGAGCTTAAGAGCTACACCGACCTGACCAACACCACCGTCAGCGAAGATTACGACACCGCCATCGCCCAGAGCACCCTCGACCCGTGGGCCAGCGTCGACGCCAAGACCTTTACCACGTGGATTCCCTCCGCGCACCTGGGTTACAACGCCGCCAACAACGACAAGCTCTATATGGATTACTCCCGAACCTACGGCTTTGACGTCAACCTCTTCCCTACCTATATCTCCAACCGCGCCGTCTTTGTCGGTGCGAATGTCACCCTGCAGGAGCTGTGGGACGAGCTGGAGCTGGAACTCTCCGACAACGTCGAGCTGGGCTACAAAACAACCGTGGGCAGCTTTACCCTCAACCCGAGTCTTTATGTGATGTCCGTACAAAACAAGCAGGCCAGCCTCTATGACCCGGCCTACGGCGTCACCTACCCCGCCAATGTCGGCAAGGCCCAGGGCTACGGCGTGGAGCTGGCCGCTTACGGCGAACTGGCCCCGGCGTGGGATCTGATGGTCGGTGCCTCCTACAACCGTTACTACTTTACGGAAAACTTCAAAAGCAATGCCACCACCACCGTCGACATCAAGGGCAAGCAGGTTCCCGACGCTCCGGAGACCATGATCAAGGCGGCGCTGAGCTACCGGTCGGCCTCCTTCACCGTCACCCCGTCCCTGCGTTATAACTCCAGCCGTTACGGTGACGTCACCAACACCCAGAAACTGGATGCCTACACCCTGGTCGACCTTGATGCGGTCTACCACATCGGTACCGTCTGGGGCATGGAAAACAGCAAATTCCGCCTCACCGCCACCAACCTGACGGATGAGAAATACGTCTCCACCATTGTCACCGCCGATAACGTGCTCTCCGCCAGCACGACGTCGTCGTCCTACATGGCCGGAGCGCCGCTTAGCGTCTACGGCGCCTTCTCCTTCGACTTCTAAAACCTTTCACTCCGGAGCACCTCGGCTCCGGAGGCAACCTTAATCTTTTTGCCGCTGCGAACCCGCCCCTTTCTTTTCAAGAGAAAAACCGATATTATCTCTCCTAATTAGGAGGAGCCCCATGAAATCGGTGATTGTTTTTTTACTGCTGTTGCCTAGTGTGTTGCTGGCGTCGGAAAACGGTTTTTCCAATCTCGGCTTCGGGTTCTCCTCCTCGGCTGCCAACGTGCGGCAAAATGACAACGGGTACCTTTTCCGGGATGACGAATATGCCGCCTATGCCGGTCCGGCCATCAGCTACCAGTACCAATCGGGTGATTTTGTCTTTGTGTCGATGTTCACCAATGTCTCGCCCCAATCCTATATGGGGTTTCCCATGCACGACACGCTCGATAACAACTACACCATCTCCGGAAATGTCTCCGGCGTGGTGCTGGAGCTGGGTGCCGGGTACAAGCTGCTCAGCCGGGAAGGGCTCTTTCTGGGTGGCGGCCTGAAGTTTTCCCACAGCTCCCTCAAGGGGGACAACACCATCAGCAGCGACAGCGGCGGCGTCATCTCCCGTGACGATATCAACATCGCCGACAACAACCTCTCTCCCTGGGTTCTGGGCGGGATCGATATCGCCCGCGGCCACTACTTCTACCTCTCCTACTGCCTGATCGACGACTTGCTGGAGATGGGTGACCGCAGCAAAAACCTGGTCGAAGTCACCTACATGCAGACCTTTTCGGACAATATCTCCTTCCTCGCCTCCTATGCCACAGAGACCCGTACCGACCCCGAAAGCAACTACGGCGAGATCACCCACCTGCGCCTGGTCGTAGGCTACACCTTTTAACCATGGCGCTGCCCTACCTCGCCCACTATCCGGACGAACTGCTCCAGCGGGTACAGCGGCTGGTCGACTCCGGAGGGCTGGGGGCGCATCTGCTCTCCAAATACCCCGCCCCCCACGAAATCCGCACGGACAAGGCGCTCTATACCTACGTGATGGATCTCAAAATGGCCTACCTCAAGCAGTCCCAACCCATCAGTAAAATCGCCTTCGACAGCAAACTGAGCGACCTGCACGAAGCCCTGGGCACCCACACCGTAGCCCGTCGTGTCCAGGGCGGCAAGGTCAAAAGCAAAAACGAGATCCGGATCGCTTCTCTTTTTAAAAAGGCTCCGGAGCCTTTTTTACGGATGATCGCCGTCCATGAGCTGGCCCACCTCAAGGAAAAAGCCCATAACAAAGCCTTCTACAACCTGTGCGAATACATGGAACCCCACTACCACCAACTCGAATTTGACCTGCGCCTCTACCTCACCTTGCTCGACACCGGCAACACCCTTTACGCTGAATAACCGCTTTTTTTTCCAAACATTTCAAAAATATTTCCAAAGTGTTACAATTTTTCCACTTTTTAACGATCCCTTTGATAATGCGGAATAGATGCATAAGAAAGAATTATCATGATTTTTTAATTGTTTCTTTTTTACACATCAAAATAGTTTTTTTCATTATTTTTGTGTCAATTATTTACATGCTATGTTCATGCTACGTTGCTTACCTACTATTCTCTTAGCTGTTGTGGAAATACGTTACCACGACGGGAATTTTCTTAAGGGGAAATAGAAATGAAAAAGACTCTTCTGAGCGTTGCTGCCGTAGCAGCTCTTTCAACTTCGGCTTATGCGGCTGAGCCCGCAGCGGAAAGCGGACTTAAAGTCAATGGTGAGATTCGTTCTTTCTTTATCAATCGCGATACGACTTACAGCATTGATTCAACCAAGGATCACGTAAGACAATCACTGGCTATCGGTGGTAACCTCGGCGTTGTTAAAAG
>QKHD01000088.1 GCA_003250175.1 Helicobacteraceae bacterium | reverse complement strand
CAGCAGAGCTTCCAAATGGTTGATGACGTCCTTGCCAAAGCGGTTAGCGGTATTACCAGCATCGTTATGTCCTCCTCCAATCAGGGGATCAACACTGACTTCGCCGACCTTGAAACCGTACTGAGCTACAAGGGTCTGGCACTTATGGGTATGGGTCAGGCACAAGGTCCCAATGCGGCCAGTGATGCGATTAAAATTGCGATCGAATCACCACTGCTGGATGAAGTTTCTATTCATGGTGCCATGGGTATTCTGGTTCACTTCCAGATTCCTGCCAATCTGCCACTGGCTTCCATTAATGAAGCCATGTCATCTCTTTATGAAGCAGCGGATGAAGATGCGGATATCATCTTTGGTACCTCCGTGGATGAAAACCAAAGCGATGACTGCGTTAAAGTAACCCTGATCGCTACTGGCTTCGAGCACCAGGCATCCAACAACATCCATGAAAAAACCGCTCAAAAAGTGGAGCAGAACACCAAGTTTGCCGCTAAAAAACTCAAGGTCTCCGGAGGGTTTGATCTTCACGAAAACGAAGACTACCTCGATATCCCGACTTTCCTGCGCCAGCAGATGGATTAATCCGGTTCGGTTAGTACAGCCGAACCACACTTTTCCACCCATCACCAAATCCGGCTGATGGGTTCCCCTCGTTTTTAACGCTTATCCAACGGTACTCATATTGGCTGTGAATCCACGGTCTAATCCTGCCAAATCGCTGTAAAATGTAAATGCAGATACGCCTCGTTCGGTGAGATAGCTTTCCAATGGTGCTTTTTGGTCGTAA
This sequence comes from Helicobacteraceae bacterium, assembly GCA_003250175.1. Taxonomy (GTDB): domain Bacteria; phylum Campylobacterota; class Campylobacteria; order Campylobacterales; family SZUA-545; genus SZUA-545. The sequence goes on along the minus strand of QKHD01000088.1, from coordinate 16,853 downwards.
CCCATTTCAATCGTTAGCCAGGGAATCCGGCGCTCCAGGCATAAATCAATAATGCTCCGGATCAGCTCGTCTCCCTGTTCTCCGCCAAAAAGTGCATTGGCGGGTTCGTGACATACCGTGGCATCGAGCGGGAAGTTATTGGCAATATAAGGTGGATTGGAGACAAGCAGGTCAAAGGTCCCTTCGACGTTGTCAAGTAGAGAGGTTTCTTTGAATTCAATGCGGTCGGCAACACCCTGGCTCTGGGCATTTTCCTTTGCCAGTTCAATGGCTTTTGGACTGATGTCCACGGCAGTTACCGAAAGATGTGGAAAACGCTTGGCCAGCATGATGGCAATAATACCGCTTCCCGTACCGATTTCGACGATATGACTAAGGGCATGCTCTTCAATCAGTTGAGCCGTGTGATCGATTAGCAGTTCGGTTTCCGGACGTGGTATCAATACGCCGGGTCGGATGGCAAAGGTCTCTGAATAAAAGCTGACCTGTTCGGTGATGTATTCGATGGGAATGTGATTTTTTCGTAGGGATAGGGCACGCAAGAAGGCGTCGGTTTCGACACTTTCATAGTAGCGTCGGTGCAGGTCAATGCGTTCGCACCCGAGGGCGTGGGAGAGGAGAATTTCCGCTTCCAGTTTCGGTCGTCGTGAGATGTCTTTGAGCTCCTTGGCTCCGATATCAATCAGTTCATGAATCTGCTTCATCGTCTGGGTGCACCCCTTTTGGTGAATGGTATATAATACCCCGCTAGAACCAAGAAAGGGATAAAAAGAACCAGAAATGATTATACTATTTGACCTGGATGGAACCGTGATCGACTCGACCGAAGCGATCTTAGAAAGTTTCCACACCGCATGTAACCAAATGGGTACAGCGCAGCCGGAAGATGAGGCTATCAAGGCCCTGATCGGACATCCGCTTACCGAGATGTTTGCGTCACTGCAGGTGGCTCCGGAGACGGTTGCAGAGCATGTGGACCGCTATAAAGAACATTATCGTACGATTGCCACTGCTAAAACAGTGCTGCTTCCCATGGCAGGTGAGGCTGTCAGGCTGGCAGCAGAATTTGCCCGACTGGGTGTGGTCACGACCAAAACCGGAAAATATTCCGAGGAGATTCTTGCCCATCTTGGAATAGGTCGACTCTTTGAAACGTTGGTCGGTTTCGAGCATGTTACTCACCCAAAGCCCCATCCGGAGCCGGTGCAAAAGGCGTTGGGAAACATGCAGGCATCGGTTGAAAATGTCTGGATGATCGGTGATACGCGTATGGATATTCAGTGTGCCGATGCCGCCGGAATCCGCTCACTTGCTGTGAGTAGTGGTTATGAGAGTGCTGCTTCTTTGGCAGAGGTCAGTGATTTAATCTTTGATAACGTCTATGAAGCAGTTCGTTTTTTAAAAGAGAAACATAGCTGAGAATTGCTTTGATGGTAAGCCAAAAGTGGCTAAAATGTAAAGCGATAATTAAGAATAGCTTAATTACAATGCAGTGACTTTAATGAACTATAGAAGTAAGGAATAGTGATGCTTGAAATTAGATGGCATAGCCGAGCAGGGCAGGGTGCTGTAACGGGAGCGAAAGGTCTCTCTGACGTCATGGCGGCAGAGGGAAAATTTGTGCAAGCATTTTCAGTATACGGAGCCGAAAAACGTGGCGCTCCCATGAATGCTTTCAACCGTGTAGCAGATGAAAAAATTATTGACCACTCCAAGACTATGGTCCCTGACTATGTTCTGGTTATCGACCCTTCTTTGGCGTTTGGTGATATCACCTATGATACCAAAGAGAGTACAAAATACATCATCTCCACTCACCTGAGCAAAGATGAACTGATTGAGAAAGCTCCGGCTCTCAAGGGCAAAGAAGTCTATGTTGTGGATTGTATCCGCATCAGCATGGATTCCATCGGTCGGGCTATCCCCAATACACCGATGCTGGGTGCACTTATGAAGGTTTCCAAACTCTTCACAATCGAAGATTTTAAAACCGGTATTACCAAGGTTCTCTCCAAATTTCCTCAGAAAATCATTGACGGAAACCTTAAGGCTATCCAGACAGCCTTTGATGAAGTAAAGTAAAGGAACAGATATGACTGAAGAACATCTACTTAAGGGATGGGAAGAATTTGAAGCGGGTGCGATTCTGTATTCCTTCGATGGCAGTTCCCACCATATTAACAACTCGATTCAGCACTCTGTAGCCGACTGGCGAGCGGAAAAACCGGTCTTCAATGAAGAGCACTGTATTCACTGCCAGTTTTGCTGGGTTTATTGTCCGGATACTTCCATCATTTCCAAAGACAAACAATTTGATCATATCGATTATGTACACTGCAAAGGGTGTGGGATCTGTGTGGATGTTTGTCCTACAAACCCAAAATCCCTGGTGATGTTCACTGAACAGACAACCAATGACGAGGCTATCAGAAACTGGCCCGCAAAAGATACGAAGAAGGACGCTTAATGGCAAACACAAAAGCTAACCAGACACGAGTTGTTTGGGATGGTAATATGGCCGCCGCTCAGGCGCTGAGACAAGCACAAGTCGACGTTGTCGCTGCTTATCCTATTACGCCATCAACTCCAATTGTGCAGAACTATTCCCAGTTTGTAGCCGACGGCAATGCAAACGACGGCGAATTCGTAATGGTTGAATCCGAACACTCCGCAATGAGTGCCTGTGTGGGTGCTTCTGCAGGTGGTGGCCGTGTTGCAACGGCTACCTCTTCCCAGGGTTACGCACTGATGGTTGAAGTTCTCTATCAGGCAAGCGGTATGCGTCTGCCGATTATCATGAACGTCGTTAACCGTGCACTGGCAAGTCCTCTGAATATTCACGGTGACCACAGTGATATGTATCTGGGCCGTGATGCAGGTTGGATCAACCTCTGTGCTTATAGCCCACAGGAAGTGTACGACCTGAACTTCATCGCCTTTAAAACCGGCGAAGACCTGAATGTCCGTCTTCCTGTTGCGATCAACCAGGACGGCTTCCTTACCAGCCACACTGCAGAAGTAGTTGAGCACTTCAGCGACGAAGATGCCTTTGGTTTTATCGGCAGCTATGTCGGTAAAAACCCTATGCTTGACGGCGAAAACCCCGTTACATACGGTGCCCAGACCGAAGGCGAATGGCACTTTGAACACAAAATGCGCCAGAACCACGCGCTGGTAAACTCTCTGGATACCATCCGTGCCAACTTCAAGAAATATGCGGAGTTTTCCGGACGCGAATACCATCCGGTAGAAACCTACTTGACAGATGATGCAGAAGAGATTATTGTATGTATGGGTAGTGTCTTCGGTACAACACAGATTACGGTAGATCAACTGCGCGCTTCCGGGCGTAAAGTCGGTCTGGTCGGTATCCGAGTATGGCGACCTTTCCCGAAAGAGGACCTGGCCGCAGCAATCAAAAATGCAAAATCTATTGCCGCGCTGGATCGATCCTGCCCCATGGGTACTACCGGAGCACTCTATAACGAAGTGGCTGCCGTACTGGTAGAAAACGGTATGAGCAAAAACCTGCTGAACTATATCTATGGTCTTGGCGGCCGTGATACAACGACGGAACACCTCAGCGGAATCTTTAGCGATCTGAAAGCGTGCAGCGATGCGGGTAAACGAACCAAACCGGTTGTTCAAACCATCAACCTGCGCGGTAAGATGCTGTCGTTCTATTAATAAGGGAAATACGATGAGTGATATTAAACAAATTAAAAACCTAAAAGATTTCTCTACCTCCGTAGAGCGATTCCAGGGCGGTCACCGACTTTGCCCCGGATGTTCACACTCCATTATTGTCCGGGAAATGCTGAATGCAACCGATGACAACATCTGTGTTTCCACAGCAACCGGTTGTCTAGAAGTTTGTACGGCAATTTACCCGTATACCAGCTGGGACCTCAGCTGGATTCACATCGGTTTTGAGAATGCCGCAGCGGCGATCTCCGGAACCGAAGCCATGTACAAAGCCCTTCAGAAAAAGGGTCGTCCACACTCTGACAAGCCTACGAAATTCGTAGCATTCGGCGGTGACGGCGGTACGTATGACATCGGTTTCCAATCCCTCTCCGGAGCGGTTGAACGTGGCCACGACTTTATCTATGTTTGTCTGGATAACGAAGGGTACATGAACACCGGGGGTCAGCGAAGTTCTTCCACACCAATCGGTGGGGCAACAACGACTTCACCGGCCGGTAAGGTCAGCTACGGTGAAAAACGCCTGAAAAAAGACATGGTACAGATCATGGCGGCACACGGATGCGAATTCGTTGCCCAGGTAGCACCAAGCAAGTGGAAAGACCTTGTTAAAAAAACACAGCGTGCCTATCAGGCAAGCGGCCCGGTTTATATTAATGCCGTTAGCCCATGCCCTACTGAGTGGAAATTTGCTCCTGAAAAAAGTATGGAAATCTGTGACCTGGCTGTTGACAGCTGCGTTTTCCCTCTCTACCAGATTGAAGACGGCCATAAAGTTACCGTAACCTATAAGCCAAAAGTGAAGAAGACGGTTGAAGAGTATTGTGCGGCCCAGGGTCGTTTCAAACACCTCTTTAGACCAGAATTCTCCCACGTGATCGAAGACTGGCAAAAACGTGTCGATGCGACATGGGAATACCTCCTTAAACGAGAAGAAGCGGGCATCTAAGCCCCTTCTTCCCCCTCCTTAACTACTTCACAAAAATACCTTAGATGAAACGGGTTTTCATCCTCTCCGGAGCCGGACTCAGCGCTGAAAGCGGCCTGAAAACTTTTCGCGACCATGATGGTCTGTGGGAAAATTACGACGTCATGCAGGTATGCAGCACCCAGGGCTGGCAAGCCGACAGGCAGCTGGTTACTGACTTTTACAATATGCGCCGACAGGAGTTGGCAAACGTCCAACCCAACGAAGCCCACAAAACCCTTGCTCGCTTGGAATCTGACTTCCCAGGACAACTTTATCACTTGACCCAAAATGTCGACGATTTGCTGGAGCGTGCGGGATGCCGTGAAGTCATTCACCTGCATGGTACTTTGCGGGATCTGCGATGTGAAACATGCGGGAAGATATGGGACATCGGCTATGCGGCTCAAAACACGCAATCAGCTTGTCCGGAATGTCAATCTGGCAGTATTCGGCACAATGTCGTAATGTTTGGTGAATCGGCACCAAATTACCGCCATATCTACGAGGCATTAGAATCCACGCAGCTCTTTGTGGCTATCGGAACCAGTGGGCAGGTGATCGATGCGGCCGACCTTGCCAGAAACTACGACCATTCGATCCTGGTGAATCCCAACCGGGAAGAGCGTGTCGGTATGTTTGGAAGTTTTGAGAAGATGATAGACGAGTATTTTTCCCATTTTATTCAAAAGGGTGCGGTGGATGCGTCAACCGAGCTGGAAGAGCGGATTAGAGCGTTTTTATTAGAGTGACCGGAAGGGGAGTTCCGGTCACGGATGACTTCTCATGCGTAGGTGTCGATCACAACACTTTCGCTGGTGGTATCATCTGAAGAACTGAATTGGGAAAGAATATCTTCAAAAATAGATGCGATTTCAGTGGAGAGTTCCTCATCGGTCATCTCGGTACTGTCGATACCGCCGAGGGCATCAACAAGGGCATCCATACCCTCTTTGGACAACGATGAGAGATCTTGCAGCGTGCTGCTCTGCTCATCGGAAGAGAGTGAGCTGACATAGTCCATCAGGGTGCCGACGCCGTCGCCGTTTCCGCTGGTTTCTTCCATGCCGCCCATGCCGCCGCCGGGTGGAGGTGGTGGCATGCCCTGCATACCCTGGGTCTGGTTCATGCCCTGCATTTGTCCCATTCCCTGCATCTGGCTCATGCCTTGCATGTTCTGCATACCTTGCATCTGTCCCATTCCCTGGGTTTCGCGCATACCCTGCTGTCCGCCCTGGGACTGGGACATCGCCTCCATAAACGCCTGTTCTTGCTGCTGATACCGTGACTGCACGTTCATTGAGCTACTGCCGTAATTGCTGCTGTAACTGTTATAAATAGATGAACCCACGTACATGATAAGCTCCTTGGGTGATATTTGTCCTCATATCATGTTTAACTTTACCGGGAGTTCGTTAATCAGGGGTTACCGTGGGTTAATGCACGGTAACATGGCGTGATTTTATGAAATTAAAATGTGATGGGTGCCGTTTTGGGCGTCGTAGTGGTGGCTAAGCTGCATCTTGTGGGCTTTGATGATGCTGTCCGTTATGTAGAGCCCCAGTCCAAGACCGAGAGATGCTTTGTGCTCGTAGCTGCGGTTAAAGGGCTGCAGGTAGGCGTCAAAGGGTTTTTGTAGCGCTTCTCCCTGATTGATCACCTCGACACTATGATCGCGAATAATCACCTTTGGTTTGGTTTTCCCATATTTGAGTGCATTGTCGATCAGGTTTTTCAGAGCAGTGGCAAAGAGCTCGAAATCGACATCGAGGTAGGACGCATCCGCATCGATCTCGATCTCCTCCGGATTGAGGTGGAGCAAGTCGACGGCATGATCCAGAACATCCATCATCCGGAACGGGTGGCGTTTGAGCTCAAAGTATCCGGAGGTGATCCGCTCGACCTTGGCAAACTCGCCCAGGAGAAATTCCAGCCGGTTAAAGGCCTTGACCAGGCGTTCTTTGTAGACGGTATCGTCCAGCATGTCGACGGTGATCTTGCCCTTGGTAATGGGGGTTTTTAGCTCATGCATGATATTTCGCAGAAAGAGGTTGCGGGAGTCCTGTAAAATCCGTATCTTGGCAATCGCCTGGTTAAAGGCATTGGCCACTTCGGAGATCTCATCCTTACCCTCCATGGAGGTATCGAGGTCGCGCTCCCCTTCGGCAAAACGGTGAATGTCGTTTTTTAGGCGCCGCAGGGGCTTGAGTTTCCGGAATAAAAAGAGGTAAAAGAAGAGAAGCATCAGGTTGACGCCTACAAAAACCATGATCCATAGCACCAGGGTATTCAGGGGTGGATTCTCATCTTCCAAGACCACCCACTCTCCGGAGTTGAATTCGAAGAAGGCGAAGTAGCGTTTACCGTCCAACTCATAGAGCGCATGGCGGTGACTTTCGTCAATCCGTTTGCCCTTGAGAATCGCATCGACGCTCTTGTTGGAGATATGGATGTCATAGAGGGCCAGTCGCTCTTGCAGCTCCTCGAAAGAAAAGGGCGGGGGCGCCTTCTCCGGAGGTTCCTGACGAAGCCTTCTGGGTTCTTTGTCCCGCTCGTGGTGCTGGGGTAGGAGAATATCGAAATAGCGTCGCGCTTCCTGCTGGTGCACCTGACGCTGATGCTCCACAAAGTGGATGCCCAATAGCAGGTTGATACCCAGAACCAAGGGAATGTAAAAGAGGGTAATGATGGTGAAAAGGGAGTGTCGGTTATTCATTGATCATCTTATAGCCTACACCCCGGATAGAGAAGATGTAGGTGGGTTTTTTAGGGTCGTCCTCGATTTTGTGGCGCAGACGGCTGATGAGGACGTCGATACTTTTGAGAGAGCTCTCGTAATTGATGGCTTCGACATTCATCAAAAGTTCCTCTCTTGAAATGACGTAGCCGTTTTTCTTGATAAAGTAGGCCAGAATGGAATATTCGGCGTTGGTAAGGCTCAGAACTTCGTCATTCTTGAGCACCTCCATGCGCCCCTCATTGAGTACGAAGGGTAACTTTTTCTCCTTTCCGGAGGGGGTGCGGTTTTGTCGGCGTAAAATGGCGTTGATACGCATGACCAGCTCTTTGGTATCGTAGGGCTTGGGCAGGTAGTCGTCCGCCCCCATGGAGAAACAGACCGCTTTATCGGTAATGTCGGATCGGGCGGAGGAGATAATGATAGGGGTTTCCCACTTCTCCCGGATCTGGCGGCAGACTTCGATGCCGTCGATATCGGGCAGGGAGAGGTCGAGAATAATGGCGTCGTAACGCTTCAGACGCAGCTGGCTAAGACCCAGCACCGGGGTTTCGTAGTTGGTAATGCGGATATTGTATTTGGCAAGGTATTCGGAGAGAATGTCGGCCATCTCCCGGTCATCCTCGATCATCAGTATGTCTATCACAGATTTCCTCGTGTAGGTAATTAATGAAAATTAGCATATCATAGCCGAATTAACGTGACATAACGAAGAGTTAACCGATCGTAACAAGGAGCCAAGATGCCGACCATTATGATTCCCCTGGCCGAGGGCTTTGAAGAGATTGAAGCGGTTGCCCTGATTGATGTGCTCCGGAGGGGTGAATTGGAGGTTGCGGTCCTGGGTGTAGGCGGCCAGAGGGTGAAGGGTGCCCATGGTATTGAGATCGTCTGTGACGGGGTGATCTCCGGAGCCGATGACGACAGCTGGGACATGATTCTTCTACCCGGCGGGTGGGGCGGCACGCGAAACCTCAGCCGTGATCCCGATGTCATGCGGATAATTCAGACGATGGATGCCCAGGGCAAAACGGTTGGTGCCATGTGTGCCGCGCCCTATGTGCTCCGGAAAGCGGGTGTGCTGCGCGGGGAGTTTACCTGCTACCCCGGAGCTAAAGAGGAGATCGGAACCGACGGCTATACAGACCGGGAAAAGGTTATTATCTCCGGAAATATTATGACTTCGCAAGGGCCTGGCACGGCGATCTGCTTTGGACTGGCGATTGTGGAAAAATTGAGGGGAGAGGCCGTGGCAAACGGCCTGCGAAAAGGGATGCTGGCGGAGTACTGCCGTTAGTTTTTAAGCTGTTCGAGACGCTCTTTTTTACTGCCGATGGTGGTGATCTGAACCCCGAAGTTCCCGTCAACGATGACCACTTCGCCCTCGGCGATCTTTTTGTTATCCACCAGAATATCCAGGGGTTCATTGGCCAGCTGATTAAGCTCGATGATGGAACCGATATCCATATTAATGACATCCCGCAGCAGCATTTTTTTACTTCCGATTCGTACACGAATGGTGAGGCGCACGTCCATCAGTAGGCTGATGTTGCGCATCTCCTCCGTGGCAAGATTCATGGGCTGGGCATGGTTCTGTCCGTGAACGGGCGGCAGATTAGCACCTCCGGAGACCGGCATGGGGTCGCTGGCCGGTGCAGCGGCACGGGTTGCCGGGGTCAGGCGGTTAATCAGCTCCTTGTCCAGGGCAAACATGATGACGTTGTGCAGGCTCTCAAAGCCGAAATCAAAGACGATCAGGTTCTGGAAATCCATCAGGTAGATGGTGGATTCCGGATTTTTAAAGGTGATATCCGAAATATCGAAGCTCAGCTTCGGCAGATCGTTTTGGGCTGCCAGCGTGGAGGCAACGGCGCCCAGAATGTTGGAGACGATCTCCTTGGTGGCATCCAGGTCGTCTTCGGTCATCTCCTCTTTCTGCTCACCGTCGCCGCCGACCATGAGGTCGCCCAGGGCCGTCGCAACCTGAGGAGGAATAATCACCTGCATTTTACCGCCGCCGTCGACATTGACGTCAACGAGTGCCGCAGGGGGAACGACGTTGGAGTGCTCCTGCAAGACTTCATTGTCTTTGAGGGAGATTTCCGGAAGTTTTCCCAGCAGACCCTCGAGGGTGCTGACCATGGCGTTTTGCAATAGCTCAATAAAATGTTCCATCGATTAATCTCCTCTGAATGCTTGTAGTTTTTGACGTCGGTTCTCTTCGAGTTTACTGAGCGTATCTTTGACCGTATCATGCTCGGTGCGCAGGATCTTGTTGATCTTGACCGTCTTACGGAAACGGTTAAGGCCCAGTTCTGCTTCGTATTTATCCCGGCCGTCCACACAGAGAATAACCGTATCGTCCGCCGGGCGGTTGAGGATGATCACATCGCCGGTTTCGATATCGAGTAGCTCTTTAAGGCTGAGGTCCGCATCGCCGATAATGGCGTCGACGTTGACCTTGGCACCACCGAGCAGGGTGCGCAGCTCTTTGTTACGGGATTTTTTGGAGCTGGTTTCGCTGAGCATGATGTCGCGGCTGGCCAGCTTGGGCAGGATCGGCTCCAACGCGATGACCGGGTAGCAGATGTTCATCATCCCGCTGGTGTGGCCGACAATGATCTCCATGACGACCATGACGACGATTTCGTTCTGCGCAACGATCTGGATAACGTTGGGGCTGGACTCCCGGGCTTCGATGACCGGGTAGAGGTCCGTAACGGAGTTCCACGCCTCTTTGGAGTTTTGCATGATAACCCGCAGAATCGAATCAAGCAGGGTTAGCTCGATATCCGTAAATTCGCGGGAGACGTCGTAGCTCTCGCCCTTACCGCCTAGCAGACGGTCCACCATCGGGAAGGCGATGGAGGGGTTGATCTCCAAAACTCCGGAGCCCTCCAACGGCTTCATGGAGAAGACGTTAAAGCTGGTGGGCGAGGGGAGTGACATCAGAAACTCCCCATAGGTCATCTGGTCGACGGAGTGGAGCTGAATCTCGACGATAGAACGCATGACCGAAGAGATTTGGGATGAGAGGGTACGCACCATTTTGTCATGGACGCTTCTCAGGGCCCGCAGCTGCTCTTTGGAAACACGGTTGGGTCGTTTAAAGTCGTACAGGGTGACCTGCTGCTGCTCGGTGGAACTCTCTTTTTCCAGAAAGTCTTCGGTGGAGCCTTCGTCGTCGTCGACGATTTCTAGGAGCTGGTCAATCTCTTCTTGACTAAGAATATCAGCCATTAGGACGCTCTTTCACGGATTTTTTTGATCACGGTTTTGATGATCTGGGAGATACGTGATTCGGTGATTTCCAGAATCTCGCTGATCTCCTTGAGGTTGAGCTCCTCAAAGTAGTAAAGCTGAATAATGAGCTGCTCGCGCTCGTTCATGCGGCTGAGGATATCCTTGACCATATCAATGAGCTGGTCTTGCTGCACGGACTGTACGGTCGATTGGTCGTTAAAGGCCTGTACCTGTTCATCCAGCGGCATAAGGGAGTAAACCTCCGTGGAGTAGCGAGCCTTTTTGATTTTCTCGATATCCTCTTCCAGGGCCTGGGCCAGGAATTCGTCGCTGGGCTCTTCGTCAAATTCGGCGATGTAGTCTAGAACGATACGTTCGATGTCTTTGAGCAGTTTGCGGTCGGTCCGGCTGACGAGGTCCAGGCTCCGGAGATAATCCAGCATGGAGCCGTAGACCCGTTTTTTGGCATAGCCCCAGAAGGAGTCGTTGAGCTCTTCGTTGTAGCGTCGGGCCAGTTTGATGATCTCTTCGGCACCGATGGAGATGAGCTCAGAAACGTCGATGCTGGAGGGGAGGCGTTCTTTAAGACGATAGGCCATCGCCTTGACGGCAGGCAGATACTGGATCGCCAGTTCGTCCTGGTTGGACTTCTTGGTCTGCTCGTAAGGGTTGCAGGGGTTATTTCTTATCAAGACTCAGCCCTTCATCTTTCTTGGCCAGGAATTCCCGTTCCAGATTTTCGATAAAGTTGTGCGAATCCTGAATATACTTCTCGCGTTTTTCCAGGAAGGCAATGATCTTATCGAGGAACTCCTCTTTGTGCTCTCGGTTGATGTTGTAGCCGGCTTTAAGGTCGACAAACTTGATAAACATCCCCGCACTGGCCAGTCCTATTATATAAAAAACCATTGAAAGAATCATGGCAGACCAGAAAATCATATACGCTTCCATATCGGAGATGATCGAAAAGACGATCCCCATGAAAAAGCCGCATACGGTCAGAAAATAGATAAAATTTTCCGGTCTCATTCCCCACCCTTAGAACTGTTTTAGAATCTTTTTGAAAAAGCTTCCAAAATTGGATTGTTCTTTGGGATTAAGCACTTTGCGTTCCATTTTTGCCACCAGCACGTCAACGGCCTCGTTGAGCTGTTCGGTGGGGATGGAGTTTTTAAACTCCTTGCTAAAGAGCGTCCGGCTCCGGATGCACTTTTCTACGCTGGTATCTTTGTTGATCGCACCGATCAGGCTGATGTTGCCGTGGTTGGGAATGTTCTTCTCCGCGATCTTCTTGATCTTGTCGTAGATTGTATCCGCTTCTCTGCGGTTTTTCACCTGGTTAAGCAGCATGAAAACCTGATCTTTTTTATCGCTGATAATCTTGAGCATGGCATAGGCGTCGGTAATGGCCGCCGGTTCGGCGGTCGTCACAACCACGACATAGTCGCCGGCATCGACGAAGTTCTGCACATTTTCTCCGATGCCCGCGCCGGTATCGATGATCATATAGTCCAGTTCGTCCAGTTGCCCGATCTGGGAGTAGAAACGGTCCAGAATAAACTCGTCGCTGTAGCGGAAGATCCCGTCGCCGCTGTCGCCGGGGATGAGGAGCAGATTCTCATCGACCTGGACGAGAATATCCTTGAGCTCCGCTTCACCCTTGAGCAGGTGGAGGATGTTTTTGCCCGTCTTGACGTTGAGAATAACGTCGAGATTGGCCAGCCCCATATCGGCGTCAAAAAGGCCGACTTTGTAACCGCGTTGGGAGAGCAGGTGGGCGAGGTTGGCGCTCATGGTGCTTTTGCCTACGCCACCCTTGCCGCTGGTGATGGTGATAAATTTAGTCTTCGAAGGGCTGTTGCGCTCTTCGTTGACAATCTCTGTCAATTTGTGAGCCTGATTCTTCATTTAGTTTTCCTTGGACTGAAAGCCGTTCAGAAGGCAGTCAACGAAAAAATCCGCCGTGGCGGGCTGGAGGTCGTCCGGAACCTCCTGACCGACGGAGAAATAACTGATGGGTTTGCGGTTCTCGTACACCAGGGAGAAGATATTGCCAAAGCCCTGGGTCTCGTCCAGTTTGGTGGCGATGATCGTATCGATCCCCAAAACGGAGAACTTCTTGTAAATGTCCCGCAGATCCTCAAACTTGGTGTTGGCGGAGAGCACCAGGGAGACATCGATGCTCGTGTGCGCTTCGGCCTCGAGCAGCTGCTTGAGGCGGTTGATCTTCTCATGGTCATGCTGGGAGCTTCCGGCGGTGTCGATCATGATGTAGTCGCAGTGCTTGAGCGAGTTGATGGCGCGGGAGAAATCCTGCGGGTCCTCCACGCTCTCGATCCCCAGCTTCATGATCTTGGCGTAATGCATCAGCTGCTCGACGGCACCGATCCGGTAGGTGTCGACGGTGATAATCCCCACACGGTACTTGACATCTTTTTTGTAGGCGAAACGGGCCGCCAGCTTGGCGATGGTCGTGGTCTTGCCCACACCGGTGGGGCCGACCAGCATGATGATCTTTTTATTCGGCTTGGTCAGACGGTTTTCCACGCGGACGGGGGCGAGTTTCCGCAGCAGCACGTTGAAGTAGCGCTTGACCGTTTCGGAGTTTTGACGCATGGAGAGCGGCATGTGTTCCAGGGTGAGGTTCATGATCTCGTCGATGTGCTCCTTGATCATGCCGCTCTCTTTGGCCAGACGGAAGATCTCTGCAAACTCCGGAGGCATGGCCAGGCCGCTGCGCTCTTTTTGTTTGTCCCACATCATGTTCTGGATCAGCTTGACCTTGTCGGTCAGCTTGGCGATTTCGCCCTGAATGTCTTTCAGCTGCATGCCGTCGGCAGTCGGTGCCTGGGGCTGGGCGATGTTGGGTTCAGAGCGCACAGGTGCGCTTTTTTCCACAGGGGCTGCTACAGACTTTTTCAGGCTCTCCTCTTCCGTGACCTGGGCGATCTTGCTGATCTGCTTGACCGTCTCGGAGAGGTTGAGCAGCACGTCGTCATCGTCCATCATCACCGGTTTTTTGGGAGGCTCCGGAGGGGGAGTTTTTCCTGTCTCGTTGGCCTCGGGACCGCCCCCTTCGGAGGCGACCACCACCTCATAGAGCGAGGGGGTGTTGAGGCTGCGTTTTCGTATCTCTTTGGTGTTGACCACCAGCGCGTCTTCGCCGCACTCTTGTTGAGCCTTTTTGAGTGCTTCTGCCGGTGTTTCGCCCGTAAATGTGTAGAGTTTCATAATTCACCTTAGATGAGACATGGGAATCAGTACGCTTTCCCGTTCCTTCCAGTGAGGATGCGGTATCGTCAGTTGTTTATTGTACAGCTTTTTAGATTCAAAGAAAATTATATCCAGGTCCAGGGTACGGGGGGCATTGGGGAAGCTCCGACGCCGTCCGAAGCGTTTTTCGATATGCAGTAAAGTGCGTAGAAGGGGCAGGGGTTCGAGGTTGGTCCGGATGATCAAAACTGCGTTAAAAAAATCGGCCTGATCGAGGTAGCCGAAGGGGGGATTTTGCAGCACGGGGGAGGTTGCCACCACGTCGATGGCGGGAAAGCTCCGGAGGTAGTGCAGCAGCTGTTTAAAGCGGCGCCGTACATGACCCACATTGCCCCCGATGCCGATCAGGGCTTCATGGCGTTTGGAAGAAGGCGCCAGGCGTGCGGGGAAGCCGCCGCCGAAATAGAGCGTCAGCTCCGGAGAGAGGCGGCGGATCAAAGGATGTGGGCTCCGTCGTCTTTCAGGACCACCGTGTCTTCGATCCGGATGCCGAACTTGCCGGGAAGGTAGATGCCCGGTTCGATGGTGAAGACCATGTTCGCTTCCAGAACCGTTTCATTGCGGGCGTTGATGTAGGGGTGTTCGTGAATATCCAGCCCCACACCGTGGCCGAGGGAGTGGATGAATCGCTCTCCGTAACCGCCCGCGGTGATGATCTCCCTGGCGATGGCGTCAAGCTCTTTGGCTTTCATCCCGACCCGGGCCTGTTTGATGGCGGTGTCGTGAGCCTTGAGTACGAGGTCGTAGGCCTTTTGAATCTCCGTGTCGTTAAAGAGCTGTTCCGTGCCGAAATCCATTCTGGAGGAGAAGGGCACGGTGCGGGTGCGGTCGGAGCAGTAGCGTTCGTGCTTGATCCCTGCATCCATCAGGAGCAGGTCGCCGCTGTGCAGCTGCACCGCCGTGGGCAGGGCGTGGGGTTTGGCTGCGTTGGCCCCCACGGCCAGGATCGGCTCGAAGCTGACCGGCCGCTCTCCGGAGCCGGTGAGCAGCTCCGTAGCCTTGAAAAAGAGCTGTTTTTCGCTGAGCCCCTCGCCGTGGGCGCGTAAAAAGGCGGCCACCTCGTCAAACCCCTTGGCCCCGATCTGGGCAGCGGTTTTGAGCAGCGCCACTTCGGCGTTGCTTTTGACGGCTCGGGCACGGGCTAAAAAACCCTCTTTGGGGTGGAGCGTGACACGGGGGAGCTTGGCTTCGAGCTTTTTAAAATCGCTCAGACGCCACTCCAAGGGATCGTAGGTAATGCGGGTAAGGTGGAGGCTCCGGATCAGGTTACGCAAAGCCTGCATGAGGTCGGAGGCTTCGATCACCTCCGTATGGCGGGAGACCGACTCTTTCGCTTCCTGGGTGTAGCGGGCGTCGGTGAGAAAGTAGCGCTCATCACCCACAGCCAGGACAACGGCGTTGTCGCAGCTGTAGCCGGTAAAGTAGTACTGGGAGCTTTCGCCCTTGATGAGACGGATCATCAGGCTTGCTGGGCCGCCTGGGCCTTGGCCTGCTGTTCTTTGATCATCTTCACTTCATTGAGAATCTGCATGGTGGCGATCATGGCCATGTGGTAGCCGAAGGGTCCGAAGCCCACGATGCTGCCGGCACAGACGGGTGCGGTGAGGGATTTGTGGCGGAACTCTTCGCGGCGGTAGATGTTGCTGATGTGCACTTCGACCACGGGAAGGTTGACGGCGCTGATGGCGTCACGGATGGCGATGGAAGTGTGGGTGTAGGCGGCTGGGTTGATGATGATGGCATCCGCATCACCCAGGCACTCCTGGATTTTGTCGACGATTTCGCCCTCGAGGTTGCTTTGGAAAAACTCGATGTCCACATTGAACTGTTCGGCCTGTTTTTTCATTTCGCTGTGGATATTTTCCAGTTTCATCGGTCCGTAGACGTGCTGCTCGCGGATTCCGAGCATGTTGAGATTGGGACCTTGAATAACCATGATTTTCATCGGGACGTTCCTTCGGTGTTGATTTGGTGAGGATTATACAGACATTTAACAAAGCCTTAGGTAAAATCAACCCCTCTTACGAAGGATTGAAACCGTTATGAAATGCTTTAAAAGTGACTATATTTTAACCGTCAACGAGGGGTTTGAAATCCTCCGCGGCGGCTGTGTTATTGCCGATGAGACCATTATCGAGATCAGCGCCGATCCGGAGGCGAGCCTGGTGCGTTATCCGGAGCTGGAGATGATCGATCTGGGGGAGGGCAGCGTGCTCATGCCGGGCCTGGTCAACCCCCACGTGCACCTGGAGTTTTCTGCCAATAAAACAACCCTGGAATACGGGGATTTTCTCCCCTGGCTATACAGCGTCATGGGCAACCGCGAAGAGCTGATCGAAGGGTGCAAGGAGGATTGCATCCGCAAAGCGGTGGAGGGCATGCTCGCCTCCGGAATCACCACCTTCGGCGCCATCAGCAGCTACGGGTTTGATCTGGACGCCTGCGCCGCCGCACCGCAGCGGGTGGTCTATTTCAGTGAAGCCATCGGCTCCAACCCGGCGGCGGTGGACGGGTTTTTCCTCGATTTCGAAGTGCGCCTGAAAAATGCCCAAGCCCTGGAAAGCGAGCGCTTTACCGCCGGGATCGCCATCCACTCGCCGTACTCCGTGCACCCGGTGATGGTGCGCCGCGTACTCGACATGGCCAGGGCACAAAACCTGCCCGTCTCCGCCCACTTTATGGAGAGCCCCGCGGAGCGGGAGTGGCTGGACCGCTCCGGAGGGGACTTTAAACCCTTCTTTGAGACGTTTTTAAAAACCGACAAGGCGGTCACCTCCGGATTTGAATTTCTGGGGCAGTTCATGAACCTTTCGCCGCTCTATACCCACGGAGTGGAGATTAACGACGAGGAGCTGGCGCGTATCGGAGCGCAGGGCGGCACGGTGGTGCATTGCCCCGTCTCCAACCGGCTGCTCGGTTGCGGGCTTT
>QKHD01000086.1 GCA_003250175.1 Helicobacteraceae bacterium | reverse complement strand
ATGCCGACCTTGGCCTGGTAGACCATGAGGTTTTTTAGCTCCTTGTGGTGCAGGCCCAGGCCGTGGAAGTCCAGCCAGAGGAGGAAGGTAGCCTCCGGAGCGACGAGGGAGATTTTTTTGGTGCCCTCCAGCCGCTTAGCCACGTGCTCGATGGTGCCTTGCAGGTAGGATAGCAACTGATCCAGCCATGCGTCGCCGTGGTCGTAGGCGGCCTGGGTGGCGAGCTGGCCGATGATGGTGGGCGCGCCCGTGTGGAACTGCTCACAGAGGGTTTCGTAGCGCTTTCTTAGCGTCTCGTTGGCGATGACGGCAAAGGCGGTGGAGAGGCCTGCAATGTTAAAGGTCTTGCTGGGCGCCACGAGGGTGACGGTGCGGCTCTCGGCATCGGGACTCAGCGTGGCAAAGGGCACATGCCGGTGCGGGGCGTAGACGATGTCGCAGTGGATTTCGTCGGAGATGACGATCAGGTCGTGCTCCTCGGCGATCTCGGCGATGCGGTCGAGCTCCCACTTGGTAAAGACCCGGCCCGTGGGGTTTTGGGGGTTGCAGAGCAGCAGCAGCTTGGCCTCCTTGGCCTTGGCCTCCAGGTCGTCGAAGTCGATCTCGTAGCGGCCGTTTTTTAAGAGCAGCTCGTTGTCCAGCAGCCTGCGGTCGTTTTTGCGCACGGCGGTGAAAAAGGGGAAGTAGACCGGCGACTGGATAATCACCCCGTCGCCGGGCTGGCTGAAGGCCATAATGGCAAGGTTAAGTCCGGAGACGACCCCCGGCACATAGCGCAGCCAGTCGCGTTTCGTCTGCCAGCCGTGACGGCGGGCGTACCATCCACAGACGCTGGCGTAAAAGGCCTCGCCCGGCTCCGTGTAGCCCAGCACGGGGTGCTCCATGCGGGTGCGCAGGGCCTCCATGATAAAGTCCGGCGTGGCGAAGTCCATGTCCGCCACCCACATGGGCAGCAGGTCGGCACTGCCGATGTAGCGCTCGGCATAGTCGTACTTTTCGCAGTAGGTTCCCCTGCGGTCGATGATTTCGTCGAAATTATAGGTTTTTATCGTTTGACCCATACGGTGACCTCGCTAAGTGAGTGTTGGAATTTTCGTTTGGTTTCGCGGATGACAAATTCGACCGCCTCCGGACCGCGGATCAGCTCGAAGCGTCCGCCCAGGAGGCGCTCAAGACCCTCTAAGGTGTAGACCGGGTGCTCGCCGTCGCGGTAGCCGCCCAGCCATTTGTCTTTGGGCGTGGAGTCGTCCTGCCAAGTGTAGGGCGAGCTGAGGATCAGCACGCCGCCCTCATTGAGCCGCTCGTGCACGGTGCCAAGGAAGAGCGCCGGGTCGTAGAGGCGGTCGATCAGGTTGAGCGCCATGATCAGGTCGTAGCCGGTGAAGATGCTCTTGAGGTTGCAGGCGTCGCCCTGCCAGAAGGCGACGTTGCCGCCTTTGAGACCGAAGGAGGCGAGCGACCGGGTGACCGGGCGGGTCAGCTCGCCCTCTTCCTTGAGGTAGTAGGCGAGGCGGCCCTTTTCCTTCAGCTCGATGGCGTGGCGGATAAACCGGGTGGAGAAATCCACCCCCTCCACCTCGTCAAAGTACCGCCCCAGCTCGAAACTCGCCCGCCCCACGGCGCAGCCCAGATCAAGGGCACGCCCCTTACGGCGCCCCTGCATCACCTCGTTGGCCAGCTCGGCCATGGCACGGGGAAAGTTGGCCACCCCGAAATACTCCTCGCCGTAGTGAAACTCGCAGTACTGGCTGATGAGGCCGTCGGTTTCGTAGATGTCGATCTCGTCCTGCGCCCCCTGCCCTCCGGAGACGTAGCGAAAGCCCGCGTGCTGGTGAAAGTGGCGGCGAAAGGCGAAGCGGCTTCTAGCCAGGGTCTCGTTACCCGTGCTGATCCACGAGCCGCCCTTGATCATGGCGTGCTTGCCGTCGAAAGTCGGCACGGTAAAGTCGTCATAAACCGGGTGGGTGACGAACCCCTCGAAGGGGTGCATCGCCGTCTCGCACCACTGCCAGACGTTGCCGATCACGTCGTAAAACTCCCCGTGGCGGTTGGCCGTGACGGGGGTGGCGGAGGCGTACTGGGTGAGGTTGATGTTGCCATCATCCTTGCCAAAGGGCGGCACGCGGCGCACCCCGGTGTGCTGGTGCAGGCGGTACCATTCGTCTTCCGTGGGCAGGCGGAGGCTCTCGCCCGTTTGTTCGCTGAGCCAGTTGCAAAAGGCCTTGGCTTCCAGGGCGTTGACGTCCACGGGCCAGTTCCAGGGCATGGGGATCTCCTGCGCCAACGCGCGGTAGCGGTAGCCCTCCCCCTCCGGAACCCAGAAGTGCGGGTGGGTCACGCCGTTTTGCTCCACCCAGCGCCACCCTTCGTCGTCCCAAAAACGGCGCTCGGTGTAGCCTCCGGAGCGGACAAAGGGCAGAAACTCGCCGTTGCTCACCAGGTATCTGGAGGCCTTGAACCCCGCCACCTCCGTGCGTTTGAAGCCAAACTCGTTGTCCCAGCCGTAGTACTCCGGATGGCGGATGTCCGCATGGTGCAGCACCACCCCCTCCGGAACTTCCAGCAGTTCGTTTTGCACCGCGTCGCCCTGCTCCGGACAGAGCGGCCAAAGGGCGTTGGGCCGAAGGCTGGCGACGGGAAGTTCGCGGAAAAGCATGGAGGAGGTCTCCAGGTGGATGCGCTCGTGCTCGATCCCCATGAGGATGATCCAGGCAGGGTCGTCCCAGCCGATGGGCAGGGTCAGCTCCATGGCATCGATCATCTCCAGCACAAAGGCCTTGACCGCGTCGCGGTAGGCCCGCACCTTCGCCAGCTCCGGCCAGCGGTAGTGGGCGCTTTCCAGGTCGTCCCACTCCATCTCGTCCACGCCGATGGCGAAGATGGATTCGTACTCCGGATTAATGCGGCGGTCGGTCAGCTTGGCGACGACCAGTTTGTTGATAAAAAAGGCCGCCGTGTGGCCGAAGTAGAAGATGATCGGGTGGCGCTGGGCATTGGGCTGGGCGTAGTAGGCCGACTCGTCCGCCAGAAGATCAAAGAGTTTTTCGTACTGCTCGTAGGTGGCGGTGAAATACTCCCTCAGCTCCCGGCGCTTGGCCTCCGGATCGGTGCCGGTCAGGGCGATGGTGTTGGTGTAGTAGGCGTCTTGCATCGTTTTTCCTCTGGTCTTGTTGGGTCTTATTGTAGTCAACCAAACTTTAGGCATCGAGGAGTAGGATTCGGGCACGATTACCTTCCCAAGGAACCCCCGTGTCCGACGCACGCAAAGACTCCCTGTTTATCCTGATGCTCATTGTTGCCATGCTCTTTTGGGGCGGGGGCTGGACGGCCACCAAACTGGTCGCCGACGACGCCCATATTCTGGTGCTCTCTTTCTGGCGCTATTTTGTCACCTTTTTGGCCCTGCTGCCGCTGGTGGTGTGGCTGAAAAAACCGGTCCGGCTCTCCGGACGGGCCGCGGGCATCACCGCCGCCAGCGCGCTCTTTAACACGGCCTTCATGGTGCTCTCTTTTTACGGCGTGCTCTACGGCATGGCGGGGGCGGCGGGGGTGATGATCACGACCCTTAGCCCCATCCTCACCTCCCTGCTGGCGCTTGTGCTGCTGCGCCAGAGCCTGAGTGCCAACCAGGGCTGGGGGCTTTTTCTCGGTTTTTTAGGCGGTGCGGTGATGCTGGAGCTGTGGCTTTTGGAGCCTGCGGTGATCTTCGGCGGCGGCAACGCCTACTTTCTCGTCTCCGCCCTGCTCTGGTCGTTTGTGACCCTGCTTAGCCAGCGCTCCCACCTGCACCTCGACCCGCTGGTTTACAGCATGGTGGTGGCGGGCATTTCGTCCGCCATGCTGCTGGGCTTTGCCTGGGAGCACGACGTGCTGGGGGTTTTAACCAAGGGGTGGGATTTCTGGCTCCCCATGCTCTACCTCAGCCTGCTTTCGCAAACCGTGGCCACCACCATCTACTACTACGCCTCCGGAAAGCTCGGCTCCGGACGCACCAGCAGCTTTATGTTTATCGTGCCCTCCAGCGCGCTCTTTTTCAGCTGGCTGATTCTGGACGAGCAACCCACTCTCTGGCTCATGCTGGGCGGGGCGTGCAGCCTCGCGGCGGTCTATCTGGTCAACCGGAAAAAACGGGGCTAGAACAGCTCCAGTTCGCCCTCTTCGTTGTCGGCCTCTCCGGAGGTGAGGAACCCTTCGAGCATGGCGATGCTGGAGAGCAGCGACTCGTCCAGGTAGTGCACGTCGATGGCGTCGCGCAGGACAAAAACGTGCTCCCGCCAGGTGTTCAGGTCGGCGGTGATGGTTTCGAAATAGGTCTGCAGCTTGCGGTGGTCGGTCTCCGGAAGCTCCTCGTAGGGCGTGCGCTGGAGCAGCTCGGTGAGGATCGTGAGGGATGAATCCAGCTCCTGAAACTCATAGTACGCCCCCAAAACCTTCGCATACTGACCAAAGAGCCGGATGCTTTTTTCGTAATCCGCGGCACTCAGCCCCTCTTCTCTGGTGAGCACCCCCATCACGTCGTCGGCCAGCTCGGCCAGCTCGTCGATGTCGTCGCTTAGCACCTCGTTTTCCGCCCAAAAGGCCTGGGCGGAAGTGCGCGCGATGTCGGCCATGGGGGTGTGGGTCACCTCCGGAGCGTTCTGGGCGGTAGTGCGGCAGTGGGCGGGCTTGCGGTCGGCCCCGGCACGGCACCCCGTGCCCGGCCCCAGACTGAGCTGAAAATACTCCCGGATCACCCCTTCGAAGTTCGTGTCCATCAGGGCGGAGAGCTCTTCGTAGGTCGCCTTGTCGAACCCTTTGGATTCCACGGCAAACTCCACCAGGTTGCGGCGCAGGGCCGAGCAGATGATAAAAATGTCGTCCA
>QKHD01000166.1 GCA_003250175.1 Helicobacteraceae bacterium | reverse complement strand
TGATCGTATCCAGGGCTTCGGCGATGTTCTCTTTGTTGTGCAGGTCGATCTGCTCTTCGTCCATCGCCACCTCAAAGAGGGGGCTTTTGGCCGTATCGTCGCTGACGCTGATCTTGCCGAGGTCGAAACTTTCCGCACTGAGCAGGGTGGCGCAGGCCGCCAGGGAGAGGGTGGTGGTAACAAGTTTGTTCATGGGGTATCCTTCGTAATTATTTTTATATATAACGGGTGGTAAATTTTTTTATTTCAAAAACCGCACGGTGACACGCCGCAGGTCGCGGACATGCCGGGGGCCGGTCATGCGGTCGGCTCCGGAGAGCAGCACGGGCGAAGCCAGGGCCTGGCCGTCCTTCTCATAGGCAACGATCACCCCGTCACCCACGGGGGTGTTGTAGAGCTCGTTGTAGCTGAACATCACCCGGTAACCGTCGTCGGCGGTGACGATCACGGCCATGGTGTTGTAGGCCTTGAAGCTCTCCGTGGCGAAACTGGCCTGATCCAGCAGCAGGCTGAGCCGAACCCCCTTGTAACGGCTGGGGGCGACCTTCTCTTCGCCGCTTTTGCAGACAACGGGGAGTTTCTCCAGAACGGTCGGGGCCATGGCCCGCAGGCTCTCCCCGTCAATAACCAGCGGTTGGTGCAGATCTCCGTCGAGGGTGATTTCCATACTAAAAACCGAACGAATCAGCAGTAGTACGGCAATAAAATGCTTCATGGTTTCTCCTTTGTGGTGGTGGGTGTGCCCACGATGGCCCGGATGGCGTCGTCGCTCATCTCGCGGTTGAAGTGGAGTTTGTAAAAGGCCTTGGCGGAGCCGATCACGTCGAGTTTTTCCTCCGGATAGAGCCGATCCAGCAGCCACTCCAGCCCCAGCACGCGCATAAAGGAAGGTGGCCGGTCAAACCAGTTGATGGGCACATGGGGGATCAGGTAGACCTGCTTGTTGCGCACCGCCGTGAGGGAACGGAATTTCGGGTCGTCATAGACCTGGGCGAAGAATGCGCTCTGATGCACCAAAATCACCTCCGGATCGTAGTTGATCAGCATCTCCGGCGTGATCTGTTCCATCCCGTAGGTGCTGCGCTGCTGGCAGCGGTGGACGTTGTAGGCTCCGGACTCTTCAATGACTTCGGCATGCACGGAGGTGTGGCACTCGGTGCGCAGGCCGTCCGGCCCTTGCGCGTAGTAGACCCGCAACGGTTTTTGCGTATGTTTTTTGGCGATGGCCCGCAGGCGTTTGAGGCGGGCTTCGTAGTCCTGCACCAGTACCTCCGCCCGTGCTTCGTGGCCGCTGACCTTGCCGATGGCCCGGTAGGCTTTGGGGTAGTCGTCCAGGGTGTTGAGCGGCACGTAGCAGGAGGGGATATAGAGCTGTTTCAGCCCTGCCGCCACCCGCTCATAGGCGGCGCGGTAGTTCCAGACCACCACCAGGTCGGGCTTGACGGCGGCGACCATCTCCATGTTGGGGGTGCGCCCCTGCCCGAACCAGCCGCCCAGGACGGGAAGCTCGTTGATCTCCTGCATAAAAGCCGCTTCGTGGCTTCGCAGCTCAAAGTTGAGCCCGGCCATCAGCTTGGGGTCGACGGAGTAGAGCATGTAATTCACCGGCGGGGAGGCACCGTAAATTTTTTCCGCCCGGATGGAGAGGTCCTGGCACGCGGGCAATAACGCTTCCGCCTTGAGAACAAGGGAAGCAAGCAGTATCAGAACTAATCCTCTCACGAAAACTCTCTTTAATCGAAAATACGTTATATTGCAAACTATACAACGTAAAGTCTTAAACGAAAATATAAGATTTTCAGATGTTTTTCGTTATATACCTATATAATAGAGACCAAAAAATTTCGCTTTTTAAAGGTGTTTCGCATGGCAATGAGCAACGACTTCTGGGACCACCTGGCCCAAAACTACCCCTCCTTCGACCATCCCCAGATGGGCGACGATGTCCGGACCATGATCAATCTGGCCCTGAATAGCGGCGTGACCTTCGACGGTGCCCGGGTGCTCGATATCGGGTGCGGCACGGGAACGGTGGCCATTCCCCTTGCCATGATGGGAGCCAGGGTCTGCGCCATGGATATCTCCGAGGGGATGCTAAGCCGCCTGAAATCCGACAGCAAAAACGCCGGGGTCGGGGAGAAGATCACCACCCACCTGAGCGACTGGGACGGCTTCGCCCTGGAGGGCGAATACGATATTGTCCTCGCCTCCATGACCCCCGCCGTCTCCACCGACGCCCACTACGACAAATACATCGGCGCCGCCAAATCCTGGGGGATCTTCGTCGGCTGGGGCGCCTATAAACGCAACCCATTCCTGGAAGAGCTGGCCGTGGCCCACGGGGGCAAATACATCGAACCCAACAACAAGGCCGCCAAGTTCCACGACCTTATCACCGCCCGGGGCAAAAAGGCGAGCCTGGACTTTTTCGAAACGGGCTGGGAGGAGCGCTACACCATGGAAAAGGCCCTGGACTACGCCGTCAATCACCTTAAACGCGACGGCATCACGCCGGATATGGAGAAGGTTCACGCCATCCTCGCCACGTGGGAACAAAACGGTTCCGTCACCATCGGCACCCAGGCCCAAAAGGGCGTTGTGGTCTGGAAGGCGTAGCCATGCATCTGGGAGTCTTTGCCTTTTTTGAAAACCCCATGAACGACGTCGCCGTCGCCATCAAGGACCAGATCGAGCTGATCCGCTACGCCGAATCCCTGGGCATGCAGGAGGCGTGGCTGAGCGAACACCACTTCAACCCCTACAGCGTCGCCGGACCCATCATGCCCCTCATGGGCTACGCCCTGGCCGCGACCCGCACCATGACCATCGGCAGCGCCGCGGTGCTGCTGCCCTACCATGCCCCCCTGCACGTGGCCGAGGCCATGAGCACCCTGGATATCCTCAGCGACGGCCGGGTCGCCTTCGGCATCGCCAAGGGAGCCTTTCCCCTGGACAACCGCCACTTCAAGGCCGATCCGGAGACCAACGACGCCGTCATGCGCGAAGCGATGCAGGTCATCGACCGCCTCTTAACCGAAGGCAGCGTCACCCACCGGGGCACCTACTACGACATCACCGACGCGACGCTAGTACCCAAACCCGTGCGCCCCATTCCCCGTTTTCTGGCCACCTTCGGCAGCGAGGCCAGTATCGTCTACGCGGCGCAAAACGACATGGGGCTGCTGCTCAGCCAGACCGCCGACAAGGCGACCATCCAAAACGCCATCGCCACCTACAAAACCCACTCCGGAGGGAAAAAACCGGTGGTCAACCTGCTCCGGATGCTCTACATCAAAGCCGGCGACATGGCCGCCATGAACGGCGGCGGCGAGGCGGCGGCACGGTTTGCCTCGGCCATGCGCGGGGTCAAAAGCGGCACCTTTTCACCGCTAAGGGAGAGCGCCTTTGACGCCTTCCCCATGAGCAAGTGCGGCATCGTCGGCAGTCCGGAGCGCTGCCGCGCCCTCATGGAGGATTTCCGCGACCTGGGCGTGGACGGGATCATGCTCCGCCCCGCAGGCAAAAACCTGGAAGAAAACAAGGCCATGCTGAACGCGATCAAAGACGCCGCCAAAGGACTCTGATGCCCTATTTCGCCATACTGCTTCTCTCCCTTTTCGCACTCCTTCTGGGTATCGTGGCGTCGCTCTCCATGGGGCACTACCCCATCGCGGCCACGGAGCTCTTTAAAATCCTGGGCAGCGTGGTGGGGCTTGATTTTACGGTCGATCCCATCGCCCACAATATCGTGCTCGATATCCGCATGCCCCGCCTGATCGCGGGCATTATTATCGGGGCGGCCCTGGCCGTCTCCGGAGCCGCCTTTCAGTCGATCTTCGTCAACCCCCTGGTCTCTCCGGGGCTGCTGGGGGTTCTGGCCGGGGCGGCCTTTGGGGCGGCGTTGGGGATGATCTTGTGGGAGAGCTGGCTGGCCGTGCAGCTGAGCACCCTGCTCTTTGCCCTGCTGGCCGTGGGCTTTACCCTCTTTCTGGCCTACAGTAACAAAGGGGGCAGCATGGTGCTCATGCTGGTCATCGGCGGGATCATCTCCAGCTCGCTCTTTACCTCCCTGCTCTCCGTCACCAAATACGTGGCCGACCCCTACGACAAACTCCCCGCCATCGTCTACTGGCTCATGGGCTCCCTGGCCATGGCGGACACGCAGGTGTACTGGCTGGCCGTTCCCATGCTGCTCGGTGTGGTGATCCTCTCCTCCATGGGGCGGCTCATCGACATCGCCTCCCTGGGCGATGAAGAGGCCAGGGGTCTCGGGGTCAACGTGGCCAGGCTGCGCATCATCGTCATTCTCGCCGCCACCGTTATCAGCGCCATGACGGTGGTGATCGGCGGGCTGATCGGCTGGATCGGGCTGATTATCCCCCACATCGTCCGCTTTATCACGGGGCCGTCCAACCGTCGGCTTTTGCCGGTGACCGCCATCATCGGGGCGGCCTTTCTGGTCTGCGCCGACCTGCTTTCGCGCAACGCCATGAGCGTGGAGATCCCCGTGGGGATCATCACCTCGCTCATCGGCGTCCCCGTCTTTATCTTCGTGCTCAAACGCGCCAAAGGAGCCTGGTAATGCATGATCTCATCATCCAAAACGTCGCCTTTTCCTACGGCAAGACCCCGGTCTTAAACAACGTCAACCTGACCGTTCGCCCGGGGGATGTGAGCCTCCTGGGCCCCAACGGCAGCGGGAAAAGTACGCTGATGAAGCTGATCCTGGGCATCCTGAAACCCCAGAAGGGCTCCATCACCCTGGGCGGGGATGAGACGAGCCGGCTGAGTTCGCGGGAGCTGGCGGGGCGGGTTGCCTATGTGCCCCAGACCAACACCTCCCCCTTCGGCTACACGGGGCTGGAGATGGTGATGATGGGGCGCAGCGTGCACCGGGGCATCTTCGCCCGGTATACCAAAGAGGATGAGGAGATCGCCCTGCATGCCATGGAGCGGCTGGGCGTGGCGGATTTGAGGGAGCGGATCTTCACCCGCCTCTCCGGAGGGCAGCGGCAGCTGCTCATTTTAGCCCGCGCCATCGCCCAGGGCGCCAGGCTGCTGATCCTCGACGAACCGGTCACGGGGCTCGATTACGGCAACCAGCTGCGGCTGCTTGAACGCATCTACGAACTGGCGGGGGAAGGCTACACCTTCATCAAAAGCACCCACTTTCCCGACCACTCCCTGCTCATCTCCGGACGGGCGGTGATGCTTAAAGACGGGGTGCTCTTCGCCGACGGCGGCGCACAGGAGGTCATCACCCCCGAAAACATCAAGACCATGTACGATGTGGATATCCGCATCGCCGACATGGAGGGGGGCTTACGGATGTGTGTGCCCAGCTTTTTGGGGCGGTGATGTGCCTCCGCCGAGGATTATGATAAACTTTTTTTATCATTTTCAAGGGGGAACCAATGAAACCGTGGCTACTGACCCTGACTTTTGGTACATTTTTTCTGTTTTTCGGCTGCGCCAAAAGCATGCCCCATGAAGCGGCACTGCACGGCGACATGAATCAGCTGCGTTCCTATGTGGAACATGGCGGCAATCTTGAAGAGCCGGGCGATAAAAACTGGGTTTCC
>QKHD01000324.1 GCA_003250175.1 Helicobacteraceae bacterium | reverse complement strand
CCTTTTGCTCTATCACAACCCGGATTACCGCTGGCGTGATGCGAGCATCGATTCACACATCCACTCCCAGATCTACACCCAGGTGGCCGATGCCAAGTACATTCTCTATGCGCTGCCGCCTTATACCATGAGCTACTCCATGCTGCACGAGACCATCGAACCGGCGGATTATTTCGGCTATCAAATGTTTCCGGAGGTCAAAATTTACGATCCCAAAAGTTATGACGACTGGTATGACCGGGCCGAGGTGGAGATCAGCCGCTACTTTTATGAAACGGATCTCAACCTGATGGTCATTCGAGGTTATGGGGTCTATGCCCACGCGAGGGATCTGAACGAATTGGCGAAAATGCTGGCGGTGATTGAAAACAGTTGCCGTATATTACTGCTTTCGCAGCTGAACAAGGTGGCTGACCCAAAACAGCCCCGGGCCGAGGCCTTGGGTCTAAAGTACGATTAACGTTTTAAAAGACGGGAGAGAATCGCCTGGAGCTTGAGCCACTGCTTGTGCTCCATGTGGGGGAAACCGGCATAGGTTTTGCCCGGTTCCGTATTTTTGGTGATACCGCCACGGGCAGCTACGGTGGTGAAGTCGGCGATGGTGATGTGCCCTACGGAGCCGCTCTGGGCGGCCATAACCACGTTTTTGCCAATTTTGGTGGAGCCGGCAATTCCGGCTTGTCCGGCAATGATGGTCCGCTCGCCCACCTCGACGTTATGGCTGATATGAACCAGGTTGTCGATCTTGCTTCCCGCTTTGATCAGGGTTGAGCTAAAGGCCGCCCGGTCGATGGAGGTGTTGGAGCCGATCTCCACATCGTCCCCAATGACGACATTGCCCATCTGCTCGATCTTGATATGTTCGCCCTGACGGGTGTGGGCATAGCCGAATCCGTCGCTGCCGATAACCGTATTGGCGTGGATGATGCAGCGCTCCCCGATCCGGCAATCGTGGTAGATCACCGTATTGGGATGCAGTACGGTGTAGGCACCCACGGTGACGTTATCACCCAGGTAGACACCGGGCATGATGACGGCGTAGGGGCCGACAACCACATTGGTACCCATGTGGGCACCTTCAAAAATCCGGGCGGTTTCGTCAATCTGGGCATTCTTCTCCGGCAGAACCAGCTCTTTTTTAAAAAGACGGCTGGCATAGGCCATGCTAAGCTCCGGATTCTCCACGACGATTCCTTCGCATCCGGATGGAACCAGCTCTTTCATTGCCTCCGGAATAAAGACCGCGGCCGCTTGGGTCGCTTTAAGGGCCTCGCCGAATTTGGCGGCCATGGCGTAGGAGAGTTGGGAAGGGGAGGCGTTTTCCAGGGTGTGGATACCGTCGATGGGCTTGTCCTCCCCCTGAATGGGGAGGTCGAGCTGTTTGAGGATGTCGTGGAGGGTCATTTAGCGCTCAATCGCTACGACGCCGCTTAGTACCACCTCTTTGGGGTGGTATTTTTGAATCACATGGATAAAGTTTTTTACCCGCTTGGGTTCGTCGGCGACCATAACGATAAAGACGTCATCGCCTGTATTGACGATGGAGCCGTTGTACGCACGGCATAGAGCTTCGACATCGGCGATGGCCTCGCTCATGGGGATTTTGACCAGGGCCATCTCTTTTTCAACCACGGTCTCTTTGTCGTGGTCGGTCACTTTGAGTACCGGAATCAGCTTGTGCAGCTGCTTGACGATCTGCTCCAGGACACGCTCATTGCCTTCGGTTTCGATACTCAGGTGGGAGTATTCGGTTCCGGGAATGGGGGCAACGGTGAGGCTTTCGATGTTGTAGCCGCGGCCTGCGAAGAGTCCGGAGATACGGGAGAGCACGCCGTGTTCGTTGAGTGTGACTACGGAAATCACTCGTCTTTCATCACGCATTACTTCTCCTTGTCCGTCAAAATCATGTTATAGAGTGCCCCGCCCGTTGGAACCATGGGCAGAACGTGTTCGTCGCGGTTGACCACGACGTCGATCATGGCGATGCGGTCTTGTTTGATCGCATCTTCCAGGGCCTCGCGGAACTCCTGCTTGGTTGTCACGCGGTAGCCCACGCCGCCAAAGGCCTCGACCAGCTTGACGAAGTCCGGCTGCATGTCGATGACCGATTCGGCCAGGCGGTTTTGGTAGAACATGGTCTGCCACTGGCGAACCATGCCCAGATAGTTGTTGTTCAAAATCACGTTGACGAAGGGAATACGGTATTCCGTCGCCGTCATCAGGTCATGGATGTTCATGAGGATCGAGCCGTCACCCGTAAAGTTGATAACGGTCTTCTCCGGATTGGCCACCTTGGCACCGAGTGCCGCAGGCAGACCGAAGCCCATGGTGCCAAGACCTCCGCTGGTGATCCACTGGCGCTGGTAGCTGAAGGGGTAGAACTGGGCTGCCCACATCTGGTGCTGGCCGACGTCGGTGCTGACGACGGCTTTATCGCCCAGCATGCGGCCAACCTCTTCCACAACCCACTGGGGCTTGATCACCGCGTCGGAATCGGTGTAGCCCAGGGGGTGGATTTCGTTGTAGCGCTTGAGCGTATTGCGCCAGGTTTCGTAACGCTCCGGATTCACGGTCTGTTTGACCTCCGGAATCATCTCTTCCAAAACGTTTTTCAGATCGCCGACGATGGGGTAGTCGATGTCGACGATCTTGCCGATGGAGCTGGGGTCGATGTCCACATGGATGATGCGGGCATGCTTGGCAAACTCGGAGAGTTTCCCCGTAACGCGGTCGTCAAAGCGGGCACCCAGGGCGATCATAAGGTCCGCTTCGCTCATGGCCATGTTGGCCGCATAGGAACCGTGCATGCCCACCATACCCAGACGCAGCGGGTTGTCGTGGGGGACGGTCCCCAGGGCCATCAGGGTTTCAACCGCCGGAATCCCGGTAGCTTTAAGCATCTCGAGAACCAGCTCGCCGGCATCGGAGAGTACGGCCCCCCCACCAATGTAGAAGACCGGTTTTTTCGCCTTGCCGATGGCTTCGGCCGCTTTTTTGATCTGTTTGAGGTTGCCCTTGTAGGTCGGGTTGTAGGTCTTCATCTTGATTTCGCCAGGGTAGACGAAGGCCGCTTCTTCGGCGGTCACGTCCTTGGGAATATCAATGTGAACCGGTCCCGGTCGGCCGCTCTTGGCGATGTAGAAGGCCTCTTTGATAATGCGGGGCAATTCGGCGGCATTGCGCACCAGGTAGTTGTGCTTGGTGCAGGGGCGGCTGATGCCCACGGCGTCGATCTCCTGAAACGCGTCGGTTCCGATCAGGCCGGTGGGAACCTGGCCGCTGATGATAACCATGGGCGTGGAGTCCGCATAGGCGGTGGCAATGCCGGTGACGGCGTTGGTAAAGCCCGGTCCGGAGGTCACGATGGCCACACCCACTTCACCGCTGGAACGCGCATAGCCGTCGGCCGCGACGACCGCAGCCTGCTCGTGGCGGGTAAGGTAGTGTTTGAAGTGCGTTTGCTTATAAATCTCGTCATAGATATTAAGCACGGCACCGCCGGGGTAGCCGAAGACGTGGGTCACGCCTTCAAGCCGAAGGGCTTCGATTAGCATCTGCGCACCGGTCATCTGCATGGACTTTCCTTAATGGTTACATTCATAAAGAGCGATTCCTTCCCTCAGGCCGTCGTCGAATACGACGCACTCGTTAAAGGCCAGGTGTTCGAGAATCCTCTTAAAGATCACGATGCCGCACATGACCAGGTCGCTGCGGCGTGATCCCACAATGGCTTCACGGGCCGCTTCGTCCATGCCCAAAAGATAGGCAAAGCTCTCTTCAATATCGCGCAATGTTAGCACAGTTCCGTTTATCCTAGCCTTATCGTAAGTGGCGTAGTCCATCCCCAGTTTGATGGCGGCCAGGGTGGTCGGCGTACCCGCTGTGGCGGCAAAGCGAAGGGGCCGTCCGAAGTCGGCGTCACAGCGGGCGACGAAGTGGTTCATCTCGTCGAGCATCCCGCTCAACGATTGGCTTAGAGCCGCTTCATCGTCGCCAAAGCGGTTAGCGGAGGTGACAATGCCGATATCAAAACTCATGGAGCGAAATTCCACGCCGTCACGGTACATGATCTCTGTGGAGGCCCCACCGATGTCGATGATGTAAAGGCCGGGGGTGGGGCTGAGTTTGTTGGCCGCCTCAAAAACGGCCAGGGAGGCCAGGGAGGCTTCCCGTTCGGCATCGATGATTTCAAAGTGGATACCCGTTTCGTGGGCGATTTTTTCCGTTGCGTCCAGTGCATTGCTAGCCATGCGAAAGGCAGCGGTAGCCGTGGCTTTAACGGGAAGGGAGAAGGGGAGGGTTGCCTTGGCCTGGCGGATGGCTTCGATGATCCGGGTTAGGGCTTCGTCGGCGATACATCCGCTCTCATGCAACCCTTCGGCAGTCCGGACGACAAACTCCAGGCTGCCCTTTTCCTCTTTGGTGGTGCAGTCAAAGTCTAAAAAACGGATGGTGTTGGAACCTAGATCGATGGCGGTCACGCTCGCCCCCTCTGTAATGGAATGCGCAATAGTAGCGGGTCGCCGGTAAAAAAACGGCGACCTAGACGCTTAGATCCAAGGGGGCGTTTTCGCGGATTTTCCGGATGAGCTCTTCGTAAAAGGAGCGGATGTCGTCCAGGGGCTTGTTGATTTCGGTGGAGGGGTCTTCCAGCTTGGCAATGCCCTGGTCCAAAAGCAAGGAGGCGAGGGTGTCGGCTTTTTCCTCCGGAAGCAGGGGCGGGATCGCCTCTTTGATGCTCCGGATCGCTTCGGCTACAGGGCTCTCTTCCTGGGTGAAAAAGCTGTCGATGGTGGGTTGCATTTTGGCCATCATCTCTTCGATCTCTTCCATGTCCGCATCGCTGAGACCGTTGCCTTCGATGGAGAGTTCGGTTTTGAC
>QKHD01000288.1 GCA_003250175.1 Helicobacteraceae bacterium | reverse complement strand
GAAAGCACGTTGACAAAGGCATTGATGCTTTTGGCGTAGCGAAAGAGCTTAAAGAGCCGAAAGAGCAAAAAGATGCGCAAAATCCGCAAGGGGCGGTAGGTGGGCAAGATAGCCAGCAGGTCAATAATGGCCAGGGGACTGAAGACATAGCGCAGCTTGGCACGGACCATCTTTTTAAGGACGGGCCCAAGGCGAAAGGGCATGCCCTGCATCTGGCTGGATTCGTACTCGTCAATCATCAGGCGGTGGAGGTCGGAGTGGATCCACATCCGCCCCAGGTACTCCATGATAAAGATCGTCACGGCGATGGATTCAAACCAGAGACCAAAGGCAGTCGTCGGGTGCTTCACTTCACGGATCAACAGATAGACGCTGGCCAGAACCAGCAACACCATGAAGACGTCAAAATAGAGCTTGGCGCGGGAGTGTTCGAACTCCAGGATTTTCCGGAGGCCGTTTTTGATTTTGTTGTACTGTTTGGAGTCTGCCATGGCGTATGCCAGCCGAACCGCCCCTTTTGCCAAATACGTCACAGCATCCCTTTTTCAAGCCTGGCGGCTGATTAATCTAATAATGATAAAATATCAACAATAAAACTTGAGGAGAATGCATGCCATTACTGGATAGCTTCACGGTTGATCACACCATTATGAAGGCTCCCGCCGTCCGACTGGCGAAAAAAATGAAAACCCCCAGCGGCGACCCGATCACGGTATACGATCTGCGCTTTTACAAACCCAACGTCGAAATGATGAGCAACGAAGGGATCCACACCCTGGAGCACCTCTTCGCCGGCTTCATGCGCGACCACCTCAACTCCGACCATACCGAGATTATCGACATCTCCCCCATGGGCTGCAAGACCGGCTTTTATATGAGCGTCATCGGTACCCCGGCGGAAGACGAAGTGGCTAGTGCCTGGATGGCCGCCATGTATGACGTCATGGATGTCCAAAATCAGAAGGATATTCCGGAGCTGAACCAATACCAGTGCGGCACCTACGCCATGCACTCCCTGGACGATGCCAAGTCCATTGCCAAGCACGTCATCGATGCCACCATCGGCGTGAATAAAAACGAAGAGATCGCCCTGGGCGACGACATTTTAAAAGGACTCTAATTTATGTACCTCTTTACCTCTGAATCTGTTTCACCGGGTCACCCCGACAAATGCGCCGACATTATCGCGGACAACATTGTCGACCACCTGCTTAAAAAAGACTCCAATGCCCGTATCGCGGCGGAAGTCTTCGTTGCGGGTAAAAAAGTCGTTATCGGCGGCGAAGTGACCTCCACTTACCAGCCCAGCGATGCGGAGTATCACGACATCGTTGTTGACGCCCTGAAAAAGATCGGTTATACCGGCGTCTGCGGCTTTAGCAATACCGAGTGCCTCTATCCGGAAGATGTGGTCACCCACGTCTTTTTGAACAAGCAGTCTCCGGATATCAACCAGGGTGTTGACCAATCCACCGGCGAAATCGGTGCGGGCGATCAGGG
The DNA here is from genome assembly GCA_003250175.1 of Helicobacteraceae bacterium. Lineage (GTDB taxonomy): Bacteria > Campylobacterota > Campylobacteria > Campylobacterales > SZUA-545 > SZUA-545. The sequence goes on along the minus strand of QKHD01000288.1, from coordinate 3,382 downwards.
GATCATGTTCGGTTTTGCCTCCAACGAAGCGGAAGAGTTCATGCCTGCGGCCATCAGCTACTCCCGTAAGCTGGCCCAGACCATCTACGAATATGCCAAGGCCCATCCGGACACCCTGGGCGTTGACATCAAGACCCAGGTCACCGTCGACTACGGCACCAAAGACAACTTTGAAAATGCCAAGCCTAAAAAGATTCACACCATCGTCGCCTCCGCACCGTCCAACGGCAAGCTGGATATCGTCGAGGTGCGTGCACTGATTCTGGACCTTATCGATCAGGCGGAACTGCCCAAAGAGCTCTACAACCGCAACGACTGCATCATCCACATCAACCCAACCGGGCGCTACGTCAACCACAGCTCCCTGCATGACTCCGGCCTGACCGGGCGCAAGCTGATCGTCGACAGCTTTGGCGGGTACGCTCCTATCGGCGGTGGCGCCCAGTCTTCTAAAGACTACACAAAAGTGGACCGCTCCGGACTCTACGCAGCCCGCTGGATCGCCAAGCAGATCGTTGCTGCCGGACGGGCACGCAAGGCGCTGGTGCAGCTTAGCTACGCCATCGGTGTGGCAAGCCCGACCTCGGTTTCCGTTGATATGATGGGAACCGGTCTGTGCAAGCTGGACGATGAAAAACTCTCTGCCCTGGTGACGGAGCGTTACGCCCTGACACCCCGCTGGATCACGGAAAAATTCCACCTGGATAAGCCTAGCGATAGCACCTTCCACTATGCGGATGTCGCAGCGCGCGGTCAGGTCGGCCTGCCCGATTACCCCTGGGAAAAACTGGACGACGTCGCCTGGTTTGAAAGCCTGAAAAACCTCTAAACCCCTGCGGCGGGGGTTGCCCCCTGCCCTTTCCTACCTAATCGTTACTTCACTGCTCTTTTTAGGAGATGCTGAGAATATTCAGCACAAACGACACTTCACTCACACTCACATGCAGCTCTTTGGCGATCTCTTCCTTGGTATACCCGGCCTTGTGCAGGGCTTTGACCCGATTTTCATCCAGGGTTGGTGAGGACGGTACGGCCAGGTACTCTTTCGTTCGCTCTTCGATACGGTCCATCCGGGCTTCCAGATTGTTTTTCATATTGGCCTGAATCGCCTTGATTTCGTTGATGGAACTCATGAGCGTGTCGGCGATGCCTTTGAGCTCTTTGGAGAAGAGGCGGTTAATCTCCGTCTCGACCTCGGCCATGATCTTGTCGTTTCCGCTCTTTTGGTTTTTTTCCAGCAGAAAGATATGGCGGTTGAGCTCTTCGATGGCAAACTCATAGTCCTTAAGTTTGCGTGTCGTGGTGCTATCCTTATAGATCATGTAGATCAGAAAGATAATCAGAACCAGGCTCCCGAGGATGACCAGGAGCAGATCCTCACTAAGCGTTATTGGCAGGGCTGGCAGGTTCATGGTTCTCCTTCATTTCACGAATCATGGTACGCTCTCTGGCGGCGACGTAGCCGTCCCACTCTTTGCGGTCGCGGTGGTGCAGTATGACGATCATCGCATGCTGACGGTCGACAGCCTCAAAATATACCGCCACGTCGCGCTTGGGAAAGGTGGGCATACTAATGCGTCCATAATAGCGCTGACGCGCTTCAAGCAGCGGCTCTTTGATGGAAAAGTAGTCGTAGTTGATCCCCTCAATATCGACGTCCACATCGAGAGGAACGGGGAGTTTTTCGTTCTTTTCCAGCTTGCTGATGATTTGATCTACTTTACGGTGCAGCTCCGTAATAAGGGTGAGCATCACCTGATCCGTATCCTTCGTTTCACCCCGTGCGCGGGCGATTTTCAGCCACTGACCGATGGCGTCGTCGTCACTTTCGGAAAGGGAGTCAAACTCCCGTTTGAAATCTTCACGCCCCTCCGGATCCGGAGCGAAGGTAATAGCAATAGGGGCAGGAATAAGGCGGATATCCATCTTACACGTCCATGATGATAAAGGCTAAAAAGATAAAGCCCAGGTAGCCGTTGACCGTAAAGAAGGCCCGGTTGATATTTTCCAGACCGCGGTGCACGAGCCACTGCTCCCACACTAGCATCATTCCGGCTACCCCAAGACCCAGCCAGCTGGTCAGGGAGAGTGCCGGAGCATGGTGGATAAACTGACTCCAGAAGAGAATGCTTAGAAGGTGAAAGCTGCGAGAGATCCACAGGGTCTTTTCCAGCCCGAAATGTGCCGGAATGGAGTGCAGCCCCTTGCCCTTGTCAAACTCCATATCCTGCAGGGCATAGAGCAGGTCAAACCCGGCTACCCAAAAAAGTACACCCAAGGAAAGCAGCAACGACCAAAGCGGAATCGTCCCCGTTACGGCAATGGCACCGGCGATGGGGGCCAGCCCCAGGGCGATTCCCAAAAAGACGTGGGCCAGATAGGAGAAGCGTTTGGCGTAGGAGTAGAAGGCCAGAATACCCAAAAACGGCAGGGAGAGGGCAAAGGCCAGATCGTTGATATAAAAGGAGACCAGCACAAAGAAAACCGCATTCATCACCATAAAGAGCATGATCACACCAGGACGAAGACGCCCGTCAACGCTAGGGCGCCCGGCGGTGCGAGGGTTTTCTTTGTCAAACTTTCGGTCAATGTAGCGGTTAAAGGCCATGGCAAAATTGCGGGCGGTAACCGCGGCAAAAAGGCCCAAAACAAACAGCTTCCAGCCGAACCAGCCGTCCGCCGCAACAACCATCGCCATAAAGATAAAAGGAAGGGAGAAAACCGTGTGTTGGAACATGACCAGTTCGTTCAGATCTTTGACGGTTTTGATGACGCGCTGCACCCATTCTCCCTTTTGGCCAAAGCCAGTATAATTCCCTGATTTTAACCAACTCAAGGTTATAATCATGTTATGAAAGAGATCGCCATTATCGGTCCCACCGCCAGCGGTAAAACGGCTTTAGCCGTTGATATCGCCCTTCAAAACAACGCCCTGGTTCTCTCCCTGGACTCCTTGGCCATCTACCGTCATATCGATATTCTCTCCGCTAAACCGACCACTGAAGAGATGCAGGGCATACCCCACTACGGTATCGACCTGCTTGAACCCAACGAACACTACAGTGCCGCCAACTACCTCACGCTCTATCAAAAGACCAAAGAAGTGGCTAAAGAAGAAGGAAAAAATCTGGTTATCGTCGGGGGGAGCAGCTTTTATCTAAAATCCATCATGGACGGTCTCTCTCCGGAGCCGGAATACTCCCAGCAAAGCATCGAAAACACCGCCCACGAGCTTAAAAATCTGGACAAAGCCCACGCCCTGCTGCACGAAGTCGATCCGGAGAGCGCCTGCCTGATTGCCCCCAATGACCGCTACCGCCTGGAAAAGGCCCTGCTAATCTATTTTCAGACCGGCCTCACCCCCCGCCGTTACCGGCTGGAA
>QKHD01000083.1 GCA_003250175.1 Helicobacteraceae bacterium | reverse complement strand
TAGTTTTTTAAGCAGCCAAAAAACCTGCTGTCGTTTTTCTCTATCCATAAATATGACCTGAGCTTTCTCCAGTAAAACTTTTCAAAAAAATAAATATTCAGTATATCTCATGAGTCTTTCTTTTTCTCGATTATTTCAGATTGTGTATTGTTTCGTTGACCCACATCAATGAAACCTCCTCCATTTTTCCCTAGACTACCCGAAAAAACAAGGCCGACCATGTACGATTTGATCCACATTATTCACCTCTATTCCGTCTTTATCTACGCCGGGTTTCTCTTTACCGACGTACTCTTTTTTTCCCGCATGAAAACAAACTTTTCGCCTGCCGAGTATGCGGCGCTGCGGGAGATTTTCATGGGGTATGTCAAGCGGGTGGTGCCGGTGGCGCTTTTGACGGCGGTGCTCTCCGGAATCTACCTTTTTGTGCAGGTTTTTGGCGAGATCGCTCCGGAGGGGCTGAGCCGGTTTCAGGTGCTGCTCTCCATTAAGGGATTTTTGGGGCTGTGGCTGGGAATGCGGGGGATTTTGCAGAAGTTTTTCGGGATCGAACCGCTGGTGTTTAAACAGCACACCTTTCCCTTTATTTTGGTCATTGTGATCATCCTGCTTTCGCAGGTGATGTACCTGTAAGCAGCCCTTTAACGGCGGGGCCTCGCCCCAGTTTAAACGGGTTTGGATAAAATACCCCAAAAAAACCTAAGGTAAAAACGTGAGCTGGCAAGAACAAATCGGTGCGGCCTGTGACCTGGACGCGCTCGAATCCATCCGTGTAGAACTTTTTGGCAAAAAGGGGTATTTCCCCGCGCAGTTTGCCAAGATGAAGAGCATCCCCAACGAAGAAAAAAAGGCCTTTGCAGACGGCCTGAACAAAGAAAAAGCCGAACTGGAAGCCGCCTTTGAGGCGAAAAAAACCGCCCTCGAAGGTGCCGCCCTGGCCGCCGAGATCGACAAAGAGCGCGTCGATCTGTCGCTCTTTTCCCACCTGGAGCCTGCCGGTGCCATTCACCCCATCTCCCACACCATGAACGAGATGATCGAGTACTTCACCTCCATGAACTTTTCCCTTCAGACGGGGCCGCTGGTCGAAGACGACTTCCACAATTTCGAAGCCCTCAACCTTCCCCAGCACCACCCGGCGCGCGAGATGCAGGACACCTTCTATTTCAAAGACGAAAAGCTGATGCGCACCCACACCTCCCCGGTGCAGATCCGCTACATGAAGGCGATGAAACCGCCCTTTAGAATGATCGCTCCGGGCGCGGTTTTCCGACGTGATTACGACATGACCCACACCCCCATGTTTCACCAGATCGAAGGCCTGGTGGTCGACGAGGCCCACAAGGTCTCCTTTGCCAACCTGAAATACATTCTGGAGCACTTCCTGACCCACTTCTTCGGTGATGTCAAGGTGCGGTTCCGACCGAGCTTTTTCCCGTTCACCGAGCCATCTTCGGAAGTGGACATCTCCTGTGTTTTCTGTGGCGGCGACGGGTGCCGTGTCTGTAAGCAGACGGGCTGGATCGAAGTGCTCGGCTGTGGCATGGTCGACCCCAACGTCTTTAAGGCGGTCGGCTACGAAAACGTCAGCGGCTACGCCTTTGGTATGGGTATCGAGCGCTTTGCCATGCTCAAACACCGCATTTCCGACCTTCGCGCCATGTACGAAGGCGACCTGGATCTATTGGAGCAATTTAAATGATTATCACTCAGTCGTGGCTAAACGAATACATTGACATGGGCGCCGACGATTTCGGCGTCGTCGAAGCAACCCTCAACCGCATCGGGCACGAGGTGGCAACGGTCGAAACCGTCACCATTCCCGCCAAGGTCGTCGTGGCCAAGGTGCTAGCCTGCGAACCCCATCCGGATGCGGACAAGCTCTCCGTCTGTCAGGTCGACATCGGTCCGGAGACGGTGCAGATCGTCTGCGGTGCCCGCAATGTGCGTGCCGACATCTACGTGGCCGCGGCCATCAACGGGGCCGAACTGCCCGGCGGCATGAAGATCAAGCCCGTGCAGCTGCGCGGCGTCGACAGCAACGGCATGCTCTGTTCGTCCACGGAGATCGGCCTGCCCAAGATGAACGACGGGATCATGATCCTGGACAGCAGCATCGGCAAGCTGATCGTGGGCAAAGAGCTGCGCGAATACGCCTGCCTGGCCGATACGGTGATCGAGATCGAGCTGACCGCCAACCGCGGCGACTGCCTCAGCATCCATGGCATCGGGCGCGAACTCTGCGCCGCCAACGGCTACAAAGCACGCCAACCGATCTGCAACATCGACGACGACAACGCCAAGGGGATCGGCCGGGTGCTGCAAGTCGACTGCGCTTCCAGCGTGACCGCCTCCTTGATGTATAAAGTCGTGGAGACGGAAGGGATCAAGTCCAACTTCCTCACCGACGTCCGGACCGCCCTGGTCGGTGCCTACGAGGGCAGCGATATCGAGCGGGTTTTGGCCTACGCCACCCACGCCACGGGTGTTTTGCTGCACGCCTATGATTTTGAGTTTTTCTATGACGAAAGTATCAAAAAAGCGGACATCAAGGTCATTAAAGACGAAGGTCTCAACCGCATCAAGACCAACACCAAGACCAAGGCATCCCTGGTTGGCATCCGCCACGTCAAAGAGGCGATGGCCACGACGGAGAGCAAGATGATCATCATCGAAGCCGCCCATGTCGATCCGGACGAGATCGCCAAGGAGGTCTACGAGCAGCGCATCGAGACGGACGAGCAGTACTACCGTGCCTCCCGCGGCAGCGAACCCGATCTGGAACTGGGTCTGTGCCAGCTCTGCGAGACCATCGGCAAGCAGTCCAAGGCGATCTTCTACTCCGAAAAAATCCAGCACCGCCCCCACCTGCAAAAGCCGGTGATCCATTGCCGCGTCGATGAGGTGAGCGCGTTGGTCGGCCGGACCTTTGAAAAGATCGAGATCAACAACATCCTCAAACGCTTGGGCATGGAGGTCAAGGCCGCTCCGGAGCAAAACACCCTCATGGTGAGCGCCCCGGCCTTCAGACACGACCTCTACAACAGCGCCGACATCATCGAAGAGATCGTCCGGATCGTCGGCATCGACAATATCGAAGCCAAGCCCCTGGCCATGGCGGAGCGCGACATCGTCAACGAGGACTACGCCCGCTACCGCGCCCAGTACGACATGATGCAGCGCAGCGTCGCCCAGGGCTTTGTGCAGGCAATGCACTTCGTCTTTGAACACAGCGCCAACCAGACCAAATACGGCCTGCCGGTGATCGATGCGGACAAAGCCCTGCTCAACCCCATCACGGCGGAGCTGGACACCCTGCGCACCTCACTCATTCCGGGCCTTCTGGCCTCCGTGCAGCGCAACGTCTACAAATCCCGCAACCGGGTCGCTTTGTTTGAAGTAGGCAGCTGCTTTAACCCCGACCGCAGCGAGTACAAGGTCGCCGCCTTCGCCTGGTCCGGAGAGTCGGAAGCCGACGACGTGACCAACCACGGCAAACCCGCCGCCATCGAGCTGCACGCTTTCTTGCAAAAGATCAAGGCGATCCTGCCGGGCTGTGAATTCGGTGCCATGAGCCACACGGCGGGCTATGTGCATCCGGGGATGTCCGGAGATATCCTGCTGGGCGGAAAAAGCGTGGGCTTTGTCTCCAAACTCCACCCCATGGTGGCCCGCGAGATGGACCTGCCCGCGACCTTTATCGCCCAGATCAACCTGGACGATCTGCCATTGACGCTTAAAACCGCGGTGGCAACCTCCAAATACCAGCGCTCCCAGCGCGACCTCAGCGTCGTGGTGGATCAGTCCCTGGCCTTTACGGCGATCAAAAAGACGATCGATGCGTTGAGTATTACGGAGCTTAAGGAGTTCTACCCCGCCGACTTCTACTACGATGCGAAGATGGGCGAGAAGTTCAGCCTGACGCTTCGCTTCAGCCTCCAGGCTTTGGAGCATGAAGTCTCCGAAGAGCGGAGCAACGAAGTGATGGAGAGCATCCTTGCCGCCCTCCAGGCCGATCACGGGGCGGTGCTGCGATGACCACCATGCGCGTCGGCAAGGGCAAACCCTTTACCCAGACCATCGATACCATCGCCAGCGACAAGTCGATTTCGCACCGCAGTGCGATGTTCTCGCTCTATTCCGACCGGCCCTCCACGGTGCGCAACTACCTGGAGGCGGAGGACACCCTCAACACCATGGAGATCGTCCGCCAACTGGGTGCGACAATTGAAAAAAAGGGTGATACCTACACCATCACGCCTCCTGCCAAAGTAACCGAACCGGGCGACGTGCTCGACTGCGGCAACTCCGGAACGGCGATTCGCCTCTTCTGTGGCTTACTGGCGGGACTGGACGGGTTTTTTATCCTCTCCGGAGACAAATACCTGCGCCGTCGCCCCATGAAACGGGTGATCAAGCCCCTGACTGATATCGGCGCCCAGATCGACGCCCGCCAAAACGGCGACCTGGCGCCTATCGCCATCCGGGGCGGTACGCTGACCTCCTTTGATTACACCAGCAAGATCGCTTCCGCCCAGGTTAAAAGCGCCATGATCCTGGCCGCGCTTGGCGGCAACGCTCCCTCCACCTACCGCGAGCCGGAGCTGAGCCGTGACCACACGGAGCGGATGCTCAACGGCATGGGTGCGAGCGTCAAAACGGAAAATGGGGTGATCACCGTCGAACCGGTAAAAGGGCCGTTAAAACCCCTGAACATCACCGTACCCACCGACCCCTCCAGCGCCTTTTTCTTTGCGGTGCTGGCGGCGATTATGCCGGGCTCCAAGGTGGTGCTCAAAAACCTCACCCTCAACCCTACCCGGATCGAGGCGTACAAGGTGCTCGAACGCATGGGGGCCAAGATCAGCTACATCGAGACGGAAAACGTCTACGAGCCCATCGGCGATATCGTCGT
>QKHD01000015.1 GCA_003250175.1 Helicobacteraceae bacterium | reverse complement strand
AGTATGCTGGGCAATCTGCTCCACGGGGCCTTGCAGGAGATTTACGAAGCCAAGCCGCACTACGAACACGAGGAGCTGCATTATGCCCTGGAAGGTGCCCTCAAACGCCGCATCCGGGATGACATCGCCCTGCAGTTTGAAGGTGACATCTGGCTCAAACGCCTCGAACCCTTTATCGCCCTGGAGGCGGAACGTTTCGCCTCCGGATTTAGGGTGGCAGCCTGCGAATTTGAGGAGGAGCTGCCCTATCACGGCGTGGTGCTCAAAGGCCGCATCGACCGGATGGACGAACGGGACGGTTCCCTCTATGTGATCGACTACAAAAGCGGCAGCTTCCCCAAACTGGATGAGGCGACCTATGAGAAGGTCTCCGACTTTCAGCTGCTCTTTTACCGCCTGCTAGCGTCCAAACGGGGCGAGGTGGCCGACGCCGCCTATTATGACCTGAAAAACGCCGCCATCCACAGCGACCCCATTCCAAAGGAGCGTGAAGCGATGTTTGTGCAGCGTCTGGAGGAGTACAAGGCCCCCTTCCACCGATTTGACAAAACCGAGGAGCTGCGGGAGTGCATCTACTGCCCCTATGCCACCTTGTGCGGGAGGGCCTGATGGGACGCCTTAAGCCTTATGTCGCCTACGAAGCGAGTGCCGGCAGCGGCAAAACCTTTACCCTGAGCGTGCGCTACGTCTCCCTGCTTTTTTACGATATCCGTCCGGAGAAGATTCTGGCCCTGACCTTTACCAAAAAAGCGGCCAACGAGATGAAGCAGCGGATTTTGGAGGTGCTTACGCACCTGAAAGACAAACCCGACGAGCTGGCCGCCATCAGTGAAGCAGCAGGCCTCGGCGAAGGGGAGGTGCTCAGCCGTCAGCCCATTATTCTCGCCCGATTTTTGCGCAGCGAACACAAGATCATGACCATCGACAGCTTTTTGCACCTGATCGTCAAAAACTTCTCGCTCTATGCGGGGCTGGCTCCGGATTTCACCGTGGGGCAGGTTCACGACACCCTGATGCAGCGTGCCTTTTTAAAACGGGTGCGTGACGAAGGGCTGTGGGACGATCTGGTCTGGCTCGCCCTGCATGAGAATAAAAAGATGCAGGACATCTTCTCCCTCTTCGCCTTCCTCTACACCAAGGATAAGGAGCTGCCACAGTCTGCGACCACGCCTCCGGAAGGCTCCGGATTTGCCCTGGCGGAAGCGGTGATGCAGGCGTATGAGCCGATTAGACGCCACGTGCTGGGTTGCGAAGCCGCCAGCGACCGCCTCAAGGGCATGGTGCAAAACAACACCCCCGAAGAGCTGGCCGCGCGCAGCTGGATCGGGAACGAGAGCCTCAACTACAAGGGCTCGCTCTTTAACAAGTGCCACATCCCGGCCCTGGATGAAGCGCTTTGCGAGACCCAGACCCTGCTGCGCCGCTATTTCCAGACCCGAGAGGCGGAGATTTTGGACCGCCTCTTCCGGCTTTACGGCTGTTACAAAAGCAGCCTCCGGAGCATCAAGTCCCAGCGCGGGGTGCTGGGGTTTGAGGATGTGACCCAGATCGCTTCGGAGATTTTGCAGGGCATGGATGCGGATTTTCTCTATTTTCGTCTGGATGGCCGGGTGGAGCACCTGCTCATTGACGAATTCCAGGATACCAGCATGTCCCAGTACGAGATTCTCCGCCCCATGATCGAGGAGATACGCGCCGGTTACGGCACCAGCGATGCACTCAAGAGCTTCTTTTACGTGGGCGACGTCAAGCAGTCGATCTACCGTTTCCGGGGCGGAAATGCCAGTTTGTTTGGGCATGTGCTTGAGCGCCACCACATCGAGCTTGAACACCTCACCACCAACTGGCGCAGCAGCCTGGCGGTGGTCAATTTTGTCAACGCCACCTTCATGGAAAAGCTTCCCGGCTACCTGCCCCAGCAGAGCAAGAAGGATGCCCGCGCAGGCTACGTGGCGGTCAAAATTGCCGACGAGATCATCCCCCAGATGCTGGAAACGATCCAAAGCCTCAAGGCCTCCGGAGTCGGCTACGAATCCATGGCGATTCTGGTCTTTACCAACGACGATGTCGTCACCATGAAAGAGGCGATCTTGCAGGCCTTCGGCGAGGTGCCGGTGGTGACCGACTCGTCCAAACGCCTCACATCCCACAAAGAGGTGCGTTGCGTCATCGAGGCGGTCAAATACCTCTACTTCGGCGAGCCCATCTACCTGGAAAACTTCCGTGCGCTGAGCGGGGAGAAAAAGGCTCTGGACAGAGAGCGCTACCGGAGACTTCTGGGCCGGCCTTTCATGGAGACGGTGCACCGCCTGATTCGGGATTTCGGCCTCTTTAAAGGGGATGCCAACCTGCTGCGATTTATCGAAGTGTGCGGAAGCTTTGCGGATGCCGAGGCCTTTATCTACGGCGTCGAGCTGCTCGATACCCCCATGCTCAGCGGTTCACACGAAGGGCTTAGGATTTTGACGGTGCACAAATCCAAGGGGCTGGAGTTTGAGCATGTGATCGTCATGGACCGCCTGGGCCGCCCCAGAGGCGGCGGGGATACGCTGATTTTTGATTATGAGGGGATCGCCCTCAAAAGCATCCGCTACCGTATGAAGGGGCGGGAGTCGGTGGATTCCCCCTATGCCCAGGTCAAGGAGTCGGAACAGCGCATGGCCGACCAGGATGCCCTCAACACCCTCTACGTCGCCTTTACCCGCGCCAGGGAGAGCCTGGTGGTGATGCAGAAGGCGAGCCAGTCCGCCTTTGAACGGCTGGGTCTGGTCGCCATGGAAGAGGGCCGGGTGCAACCCCTGGCCAGGGAGCCTAAGAAAGCACCGGCAGAGCCTTTGGCCTGCACGCCGCGCCCCTACGGTCGCCAAAAGCTCGACGTCGCCAAGGCGGAGGAGCGGGAGGATTTCGACTTTGCGGCGGTGGATATGGGTCTGGCCTTTCACTACGCATTGGAGATGCTGGGAAGCTTCCAGCCCGGCGCGGTCCCCGACGCCATGACAGCGGTGGCCAACCGCTTCGTCCTGCGTCCGGAGCAGCTGGCCCGGATTGACGCCATGGTGCGTGCGGTGGTCGGCGATACCGCATTTAGCCGTCTGCTGGATGGCGACATCCACCGCGAACGCCCCTTTATCCAAAACGGCCAGATGGGGGTGATCGATCTTTTTGTGGTGTCGGAAAAAGTCGTGCGGGTCATTGACTATAAAACCGGCGGCGAACACGCAGGCTACACCGATCAGGTGCACCGCTACATGGAGGCCCTGCGCCCCCATTATCCGGATCACACCATCGAGGGATACCTCTGTTTTGTCTCCGAATCCGCCGTGCAGATCCGGGCGGTCGAGTCTCAAACCCTTTAGGTTATAATCCCCCATTTCTTACGGAGAACGACACCATGGCACAACCATCCAACCCCGTCTGCGACCACTGCGGCCTGGCCTACCCCGAAGAGGTGATGATCAAGGAGCGCATCGGCGATGAGCAGAAGCAGTTTTGCTGCAAGGGGTGCCAGGGTGTCTACCACCTCTTAAACACCGAAGGGCTGGACAGTTTCTATGCCAAACGGGGTGAAACCACCCTGGAGCCGCCCCGGGAGTTTACGGACGATCTGGAGCGTTTCGATCTCGAGAGCTTTAACAAAAAATACATCAAGAAAAACGGCGAGTACAGCACCATTGCCCTGGTGCTCGAAGGGATCCACTGCGCCGCTTGCGTCTGGCTGAACGAGCGGGTGCTCTCCCGCACCGACGGCGTCATCGAAGCCAATATCAACTTCACCACCCACAAGGCCAAAATCACCTGGGATCCCGGCAAACTCAGCCTCTCCGACATTATCCGCACCATCCGCTCCATCGGCTACAACGCCTTTCCGTATGATCCCGGCAGCGGGGAAGAGCGGGCCAACAAGCAGCGCCGCGAATACATCAGCCGCATGGTCGTCGCCATCTTTGCCACCATGAACATCATGTGGTTGGCCCTGTCGCGCTATGTGGGCTTTTTCAGCGGCATGGAGGAGGACGTGCGCCAGATGATCTACCTGGCGGAATTTGTTCTGGTGACGCCCACCCTCTTTTACAGCGGCTGGATCTACTACCGGGGGGCCTATTACGGGCTGAAAAACCGTATCGTTAACATGGACTTGCTGGTGGCCACGGGGGCCAGCGCGGCCTATTTCTACTCCATCTACGCCGCCTTTTTTGCGGGGCGTGAACCCTATTTCGACTCCGTGGCCATGATTATTACCTTTGTGCTGGTGGGCAAATTTTACGAGGTGCGCTCCAAAAAGAGCGCGGTGGATGCCATCGATACGATGATCGCTTCCATCCCTCAGGAGATCATCGTCCTAAAAGACGGCGCCAAGGTACAGAAAAACGTCGAAGAGGTCGTCGTGGGCGATCTGGTGGAGTGCCGGGCGGGGGACAAGGTGATCTTTGACTCCGTCGTCGTCAGCGGCGAAGCGAGTGTGGATACCTCCTCCATCACGGGTGAGAGCGTGGCGGTCATGGCCGAGGAAGGCAGCAGTGTCTTGAGCGGCAGCATCAACCTGGACGGCACCCTGGTGCTGCGGGTGGAGAAGGACTACCACTCTTCCACGCTCTACTCCATCATTACCCTCATCGAAGACGCCATGAACGAAAAGCCCCGCATCGAGCGCTTGGCCAACCGGATCAGCGAGCGCTTTTCGCTCACCGTGCTTACCCTGGCGATGCTGACCTTTGCGGTCTGGTACTTTGTCTCCGGAGCCGGGTTTGAAATGGCGCTCATTACGACGATCTCCGTGGTCATCGTGGCCTGCCCCTGCGCGCTGGCGTTGGCGACACCCATCGCTACGCTGGTCGGGGTTTCCGAGGCGATGAAAAAAGGGGTGCTCTTCAAGGCGACGCGCCACATCGAAACCATCGCCCGAGCCGATGTGCTATTGCTGGATAA
>QKHD01000060.1 GCA_003250175.1 Helicobacteraceae bacterium | reverse complement strand
GTCGCCCAGGAGGACAACACCTCCGTACTCAAATTTGACATAGATGACGACGTCCGTCCGGATAACGAGGTGATCTTGGCGGTGCTGTATCAGAAATTTGTGGAAATTCTGGCTGAAAAGCTCAAGGAATCCACCCGAAAGGTCTACTCCGAATCATGAACGCCCTTGCCATTTTAAAAGATTTGATCCGTTTTCCCAGCATTACGCCCGATGAAGCGGGGAGTTTTGACTATATTCAGAACCTGCTTCACGATTTTCATGCCGTCCGGATCGATGTGGAGGGGGTGAAAAACCTCTATCTCTATAAAGATTTTCTTCCCTCCGGAGAGGGAACCCACCTCTCTTTTGCCGGTCACCTCGATGTGGTACCTCCGGGCGAAGGGTGGGCCAGCGATCCCTTTGAAGCGGTGGAAAAAGAGGGCTGGCTCTATGGACGCGGCACGCAGGATATGAAAAGCGGCGTGGCGGCGTTTCTTGCTGCGGTAGCATCGCAGGACGCCTTTCCGGGGCGCATCTCGCTAATTCTAACCTCCGACGAAGAGGGCGATGCCAAATACGGCACCGTCGAGGTGTTGAAATACCTCAAGGAAAAAAATGAACTCCCCGCATGCTGTGTGGTGGCCGAACCGACCTGCGACAAGCGTTTTGGCGACATGGTCAAAGTAGGGCGGCGGGGTTCTATCAACGGGGTGATCGAGATCAAAGGGCGACAGGGGCATGCGGCCTATCCGGAGAAGTCGGTGAATCCGGTGCACCAGATCGCCCCTGTCTTAAGCAAGATCGCCGGAATCGATCTGGACGCGGGCGATGAGTTTTTTGCTCCCTCCAAGCTCGTGATTACGGATATCCGAGGGGGTATGGAGGTGACCAACGTCACCCCGGGCAAGCTCAAGATCATGTTTAACGTCCGCAACTCCACCAAAACGACCAAAGAGGATGTGGAGCGCTACGTCAGCGAGCAGCTGCGGGGGCTGGACTTTACCCTGACCCTTGCCCAAAGCGCCAAACCCTTCCGGACCAATGCCGACTCCTCCGTTGTCCGGAATATGGCCGAGGCTATCGCTGCTGTGACAGGCAGCGAAACAACTCTAGGAACCGCCGGTGGGACGAGCGATGCCCGTTTTTTGGGTGAATACGGAGTGGAAACCGTGGAGTTCGGGGTGGTCAATGACACAATTCACGCCCCCAATGAGCGGACCGAGGTGGCCCAGGTCGAGATGCTGGAAAAAGTTTTTAAAGAGTTTTTACGCCGTTTTTAGCAAAAGGCCACCCCTTTAATGCTGCACATGGTATCATAGGCAGAAAACTTTTTGATTCTTGTTCTAAAGCTTTCACTTGGCGACATTCTGTCCGCCTCCAATACACAAACTTCACACGCGAAACAAGGGATTTTCTAAAATGAAAGCAGATTTAATTGTCGGACTTCAATGGGGTGACGAGGGTAAAGGTAAGATCGTCGATCTCCTGGCCAAGTCATACGACTATGTGGCACGCTATCAGGGCGGTCACAACGCAGGACACACCATCGTCGTCGATGGGAAAAAGATCGCCCTGCACCTGGTTCCCTCCGGAATCCTCAACCCCAAGGCCGTCAATGTTATCGGAAACGGTGTGGTCATCGCTCCGGATGCACTTTTAAAAGAACTGACACAATTTGACAATCTGGACGGCAAGCTCTTCATCAGCTCCAAAGCCCACCTGATTCTCTCGTACCACACGGCGATTGACCAGGCGAAAGAGCGTCTACGGGGCAAAAATGCCATCGGGACAACCGGTCGCGGTATCGGACCAAGCTACAGCGATAAAATCTCCCGCTCCGGACACCGTATCGGCGAACTGGAAAATACCGAACTGCTGACAGAGAAAATCTCCGAATATTTCGAAGAAAACCGTGCCTATTTTGAGTACCTCGACGTGAAGGCTCCCGGCAAGGCGGAGCTGAAAGCAGAACTGGATCACTATAAAAAAGAGCTCTCCAGATTTATCGTCGATACGACCGACGTACTTTGGAAGGCGCTGGATGCTCAAAAGCGCGTTCTTCTGGAAGGCGCACAGGGAACCCTGCTGGATATCGACCACGGGACTTACCCTTTTGTCACCAGCTCCAATACCATCGCAGCCGGTGCCTGCAGCGGTACGGGGCTCAGCCCTAAAGAGATCGGTAAAGTCACCGGTATCGCCAAAGCCTACTGTACCCGCGTGGGTAACGGACCCTTCCCGACGGAAGACTTTGGAAAAGAGGGGGATATTCTGGCTGAAAAGGGTCAGGAGTTCGGTACTACAACCGGACGTAAGCGACGCTGCGGCTGGTTTGACGCCGTTGCAGCCAAATACGCGTGCCGCCTAAACGGCTGTGACGACGTGGCCATCATGAAACTGGACGTTCTGGACGGTTTTGAAAAGATCAAAGTCTGTGTTGCTTACGAAATAGACGGTAAGCGAACCGAGACCTTCCCCGGAGACCTGGAAAACATCAAGCCGATCTACGAAGAGCTTCCCGGCTGGGAGAGTGTGGTCGGTGCCCG
This sequence comes from Helicobacteraceae bacterium, assembly GCA_003250175.1. GTDB lineage: Bacteria > Campylobacterota > Campylobacteria > Campylobacterales > SZUA-545 > SZUA-545. Next base: position 2,402 of record QKHD01000060.1, on the reverse strand, counting down.
TACATGGGCAGAGCTGCCGCCAACGGCCCAGAGCTATATCCGGAGACTGGAAGAGCTGATGGCCTGCAAGGTCGGCCTCATCTCCACCAGCCCGGATCGTAACGATACGATCTTCATGGATTGATGAAAAGTAAATTTTCACCCATCATCAAGCTCAAAGAACAAACCATCGAGGAGATTTCGGCGAATATCGCCGAACTCCATCGAAAAATCGACCGTCAAAACGAGCACATCGCCGCCCACAAAGAAGCCTACCTCAAACGTAACGATCCGGACAACGGAAATATCCTCTATTTCGCCCAAAAGCAACTCTTCCATGTCGCCTATAAAATGGAGCTCAACGCCATGCAGTCCGAGCTGGCACACCTGTATGGTAAAGAGCGTCAGCTCCAGCAACAGCTAAGCGACGAGCGATTAGAATTGGAGCGATATAACGTGCTGCACGAACAGATTCTTGATGAGACGATGCAGAAGGCGAAGAAAAAAGAGGCCGACTTCCTCGACGAGATGGGAAGTACGGGTTTTGCCAACAGGGGGTTGTTTTGAAATATCTATGGATTTTTGCACTAATCTGGCCCATGGGAGCCATGGCGCAGGACGACATGCTGCGCTGCAACCAGATCTTTGAACAGCGCAAATCGGAGCTGCTGCTGGAGCTGGATAAGATAGACGAGCAGCAGCAGGTCCTCGAAGCACTCCGGCATGCCACGGAAAAGGTCCTCAAGGATAAAGAGGCCAAGATCGCTACCCAGCAGGCCGATGTAGAGGCCAAGCTTTCCCAGATCGAAGCGGAAAAAGAGGCAATTAAAAAGCTGGTCGAACGCAACAAAAAGCTGCTTGAAGAGATGAAAAAGGTCAAGGACGACAAGATTATCGAGACCTACACCAAGATGAAAGCGGGCGCCGCGGCGGCTGCGCTGGGTGAAATGGAGCCCGCAAGCGCCGCAGAGATTCTCTTTAGCCTGGAGCCCAAACAATCGGCCAAGATTTTTGCCAAAATGGAGGCGGGCAAGGCGGCGGAGTTGACCGCTCTCTTGCAGAAAGGGCCTCCCTTCAAGGCCGAGTAGATCAAAATTCTAATTTACGTTTAGTGTGTTATAATCACATAAAATACGCCCATTTGGGTCTGCTTCACTGCCGGTTCCGGATGATCGGAAAACTTGGCGGCTTGAAAGAAATTATCTAAGGTTTTATGCATATGAGACTACGTTCCGAACATGCAAAGTTTGTAGCTGACAAGGTGGCAGTCGATCTGCTAAACTGCGGTTTCGTGAAGCTAAAAAGCGGTCTGGATCCGGTTTCCGAACTGGCCAAGGAAATTATTGTCGTCGACATCGCCAAGGACAATGACCTCAATGCAAAAGCCAGAGCCTTGGTGGACAAGCAGGAAGAGGACATCGAGTTCTTCCAGGCGGATAGAAAACAGCTCTTCTGGATGGTCAAAAAACGTCTGGCGAACGAGCTGGGTCTTAAGCTCTCCTGGGAAGAGCGCCTGAGCGATCTTTCTCACCAGATTCTCGATGAACTCTACGAAGAGGACCTGATCGAATACAACGTGGTGGAAAATCGCGTGAAAAACGTGATCTACCACGCCATCGAAGAGTACCTCTCCCGACAGAGTGAAATCGAAGATCGTGTCCATGAGAAGATCAACCACTACAAGCGCAAGGTGATGTACGGAACGGAAGAGTATGAAATTCTGTACGACAAACTCTATGAAGAAGAATTACGAAAGTTAGGACTTTGATGAAAGTTTACTGCTATTTTGAAAACGGCCTCTACCTGGAAGCGGACAGCTTCGGGGCCGATACGACCAGCGTAGGCGAAATTGTTTTTAACACCTCCATGACCGGTTATGAAGAGATCATGACCGACCCCAGCTATGCGGGTCAGTTTGTTACCTTCACGGCGACAGAGATCGGTAACGTCGGTGTCAATAAAGACGACCGCGAAAGCCGCGGTATCTTTGCAACGGGGATGATTGTCAAGAACTACCAGGACAACTACTCCAACTTCCGCGCGGAAGACTCCCTGGCCAACTACCTCAAGGAGAATAACATCCTGGGTATCTGCAATATCGATACCCGCTTCCTCACCGCCATGATCCGTGACGAAGGTGCGATGATGATGGTTGCCTCCACCAAGGTGAGTGACAAGGATGAACTAAAAAAGATCCTGGAAAGCGCTCCGCACATCCAGGAGATCAACTACATCAAAGAGGTCAGTACCTCCAAAGCCTATCAGCACACCCAGGCCGCCTGGAACGAAGAGAGCCTGCGCTTTAACGACGGCAAAAAGACCGGCAAGAAAGTGCTCGCCATGGATTTCGGTGCCAAGCTCAATATTTTGAACGAACTGGTTGAGGCCGGACTGGAAGTGGAAGTGGTTCCTTACAACACCAC
>QKHD01000415.1 GCA_003250175.1 Helicobacteraceae bacterium | reverse complement strand
CGGAGTGACCAACCCGAAAATCGCCCTCATTGCAGAAAGCAACGTCTATAACAAAGATACCGGGCTGTGGACCTGGACGGCGACCACCGTTGCGTCCGTAGCCGTTACCGGCGGTACGACCTATGAGGTCAACACCACCGTCGGTGAGGTCAAAACCCGCCTGAGCAATCAGGAACGCTTCAACCTCATCATTTTCGATGACGCCGACAGTGACGGTCTGGGGGATCCATGGAGCGAAAACAGCAACGGCGAAATGGCCGACTGGATGCAAAACCAGTGGTTCTGGTTTGAATTCTGGGGCGAACTGCGCATCAGCAGCGACGGTGCCAACGGCTTCGTTTCCAAAAAAGTGGTCGACCCCGGTGTCACCATGGACGGCATGAACTTCGCAACACCCTTTTCCTGGATGAACTAATCATCCCCCCGGCCGCCTTCGGGCGGCCATTTTCTATCTTTCCAGCGTGCGCGCCACCGCCATGGCGGAACTAAAGGCCCACTGCAGGTTATATCCCCCCAGCTCCCCCGTTACATCCATCACTTCACCCGTAAAATAGAGTCCCTTGACCAATCGGCTCTGCATCGTCTCCGGATCGATCATGGCCGTATCGACCCCGCCCTTCATGGCCTCGGCCTTGGTGTAGCCGAAATTTCCGGCTGGTGAAAAGGGGTAGGCGTGCAGCAGGGCGAGGCGCTCTTTTTCCGCCGCGCTCAGCCGGTCGGCCGGTTTGTCCGTGAGCGTGACGGCTTCCAAAAACCCTTTCATAAAGCGCTTGGGCAGGGGAATGAGGGTGGAGAGGCTCTTGCCACTCTTGCCCAGCAGTTTTTCGACCCGTTGGCCAGGGAGAAAATCGAGCAGCATCTGCCCCTTTTCCCAATAGAGCGAAGCGTTGAGCACCACCGGGCCGCTGATCCCTTTGTGGGCAAAGAGCAGCTCGTCTTCAAAGTAGCGCTCTCCAATCCGGATGCCCGCCTTAAAGCTGATGCCGGAGAGCTCCTTAAACCAGAACTGATCGCGCTGCACCGTCATGCCCACCAGCGCAGGGCGCGGGGTGACGACCGTGTGCCCGAAGGTTGTGGCGATCTGCATGCCGATGTCGCTGGCTCCGATCACGGGGTAGCTGAGCCCGCCCGTGGCCACCACGACGTTTCTGGCCGTAAACATTCCCTTGGAGGTCCGGACGCTAAAGACCCCGTCCGTCATGCCGACCCCTTCGATCTGCGTGGAAAAAAGCTTTTTGGCATGGCCGGTCTCTTTGGCAAAGACGTCCAGCACCTCCTGGGCGCTTTTGGTGCAGAAATACTGCCCCTGGCTCCGGATTTTTGGGTGCACGCCCCGCTGGTTGAAGTAATTTAGCACATCGTTTTGATCAAAGGCGGCCAGGGCCGGTGCGGTAAAGGCGGGATCACCCAGATAGTTGCCCGGCGAGACGGCGGCGTTGGTGAGGTTGCACTTGCCCCCGCCGCAGATGCGCACCTTTTTGCCCGCCGTCTCGTTGGCGTCGATCAGCAGCACTTTGCGCGCTTTGAGCCAGGCCGCCAGCATCAATCCGGATGCTCCGGCACCTAAAATAATCACATCATATTCAGAGGGCGTGTTTGCCACTGTAGACCTTTTTTTCGAACTCCACCACCGCAAAGCTAAGCAGCGCGGCGATAAGGATATTGACCCAGCTTAAGAGGCTCAGCGACTCCGTCTGGAAGAGATATTGCATAAAGGGGGCGTAGATAAAGAGCAGCTGCAGCCCGATCATCCCCACCACTCCGTAAAAAACGTAGGGGTTGGAAAAGAGCGCCATGCCGAAAATGGGGCGGCTGAGGCTGCGGCAGTTAAAGAGGTAGGCCGTCTCGATCATGACAAAGACCGTCACCGCCACCGTGCGGGCGTAGGCCTCGCTCTGCCCCCGGGCGAGCTCCAAAAAGAAAAGCCCCAGGGCAAAGCCCAGCATCAGCGTCCCCACCAGCCCCATGCGCACCAGGATCGGTCCGGAGACGATGGGGCGTTTGGGGTTGCGGGGTTTTTGGCGCATCAGCTGCGACTCCTTGGGCTCGAAGGCGAGCATCAGGCCCAGCAGCACCGCCGTGGTCATATTGACCCACAGGACCTGCACGGGCAGCATGGGCAAACTGAATCCGAAGAGGATCGCCGTAAAGATGATCAGCCCTTCGCCCAGGTTGGTCGGCAGGGTCCAGATGATGAACTTGATCAGGTTGGCGAACATGATCCGCCCCTCCTCCACCGCGGCGACGATGGAGGTGAAGTTATCATCCGCCAGCACCATATTGGCCGCTTCTTTGGAGACATCCGTGCCGGTAATACCCATGGCCACGCCGATATCGGCCCGCTTGAGGGCGGGGGCGTCGTTGACCCCGTCGCCCGTCATGGAGACCACCTCGCCCTGGGCCTGCAGCGCTTCGACCAACCGCAGCTTCTGCTCCGGAGCAACCCGCGCATAGACGTCACAATAACGCACGGCAGCGGCGACTTCGCCCTCGTCCATGCGGCCCAGCTGCTCCCCGGTAATGACCGCGCCGCCCTCGTCGGTAATGCCCAGGCGCATGGCGATGGTCTTGGCCGTCAGGGCGTGGTCGCCGGTAATCATCTTCACCCTAATCCCCGCCTCTTTGCAGACGGCCACCGCTTTTTTGGCCGACTCCCTGGGCGGGTCGATCATGGCCTGCAGCCCCACAAACTCCAGGCTCTCCAGCCCGATGGCTCCGATGCGGTCATCCTGCTCCGGACGCATGGCAAAGGCCAGCACCCGCAGCCCCGCCGCGGAAAAATCCGCCGCCTGATCCATCACCGCACGTCGCTCCTCCTCGCGGTGAAATCGGCACAGCGGCAGCAGCCGTTCGATGGAGCCCTTCACATAGAGCACCCGTCCGGACGGGCTTTCGTGCAGGGTCGCCATATACTGACGGTCCGATTCAAAGGGCAGCGTATCGAGGCGGGGGTTTACCCCCTCCACGGCGGACTCCTCCAGCCCCAGCTTGTGGGCCGCCACCAGCAATGCCCCCTCCGTGGGGTCGCCCCGGACAACGCTTTTGCCTGTTTCCCCGTCTGTCGCCAGGTTGGAGTCGTTGCACAAGATTCCGGCGGTCAGCAGCTCCTGCAGGGCAGCGCCATGGGCTTTTTCACCGTGCAGGGTGATCACACCCCCTTCGTCGTACCCCAGGCCGCTCACCTCATAAATAGCCCCGTGGGTGTAGAGCCGCTGAACGGTCATCTGATTCTCCGTCAACGTACCGGTTTTGTCCGAGCAGATCACCGTGGTACTACCCAGGGTCTCCACGGAGGGCAGGGTCCGGATAATGGCGTTGCGGCGCGCCATCACCGTCACGCCGATGGCCAGCATGATGGTCATGGCCGCGGGCAGCCCCTCCGGAATCGCCCCCACCGCCAGAGCCACGGAGGCCATGAACATCTCCGTGGCGGAGTAGCCCCGCACCACCCCGATGAAAAAGGTCAGTGCCGAAAAGGCCAGAATCACCAGCAAGAGCCAGCGGCTGAAGACTTCGATCTTTTTCATCAGCGGCGTCTTTAGCGAAACGGTCTGCTTCAATAGCGCCGCGATCTTGCCCGTCTCCGTTGCGTCGCCGATGGCGGTGACGATCCCCGTGGCGGTGCCGTAGGTGACCAGCGTGCCGCCGTAGGCCATGTTGGTGCGGTCGGCCAGCACCGTGTTTTCCGCCAGGGCGTCGGCCTCTTTTTGCGACGGCACCGATTCACCCGTAAGGATCGACTCGTCCACCTGCAGGTCTTTGACCTGCACCAGGCGCAGGTCGGCGGGCACCTTGTCTCCGGAGGCGAGCAAAACCGTATCGCCCACGGTCACATTCCGCGCCTCGATGCGGATTTTTTTCCCTTCGCGGATGACCGTGCACTCGGCCACGATCATCCGGTCCAGTGCCGCCAGGGCCTCTTCGGCCCGGTGCTCCTGAATAAACCCGACCACCGCATTGACCAGCGTCACCGCAAAAATGACCGCCGAATCCACATATTCCCCCAGCACCAGCGTCACCGCCGCCGCCGCGAGAAGCATGTAGATCAGCGGGTTGTGAAACTGCTGGATAAAACGCACCCATCCGGAGACGGCGCGGGCCTTGGAAACGGCGTTGGGGCCGTAGGTTTCGTGCCGCTCGCTAACAGCCGCGTTTGTCAGTCCCCGGCGCTCGTCTGCCCCGAGTTCCAGAAGGGTTGCTTCGCCCGTTTTTGCATGCCACATGAACTAACTCCTTAAAACTCCCAGCCAAAAATGAGGGCCACATCCGGATTATTGTACAGGGTAAAGTCTTCCATCGCCCCCCAGAAAAAGTTTTTGCTGCGGTGGCCGAAGACATAGACCCCTCCGGAGGTGTTCAGGGCGCTGTCCGTTGTTTTGGTAAAGACGGGTTCAACGTAGTTGTACTGGATGTAGTAGCCGTTGTAGCTGATCAGCAGGTTGGCCGTCATACGGGTGTCCCGGTAACGGGGGTCATCCTCCAGATGCACGACGGAGACGTCGGCCATGATCTCCAGCTTGTCATACATCCACGCCTTCTGTACGGTCAGGGCGTACTCGGGCTCCTGGGGGTAGAAGGAGAAGGTGTCTTTTTCCCAAGGCGGCTTGAAACCCAGACGCACGCTTAGATCAAAGGGGAGCTGGTACGCGGCATAAAAGGCCCCGCGGATCATCCACCGTTTTTCGTCGCCGATCAGGTCATTGCCCAGGGGGTCCGTGACCGTAAAGCGGTAGACATCCCGGGGAGCCTCCTTGCGCTGACGCCACCGCCCGCCGGTGGAACCCGTGTGGTCGTGCACCCAGACGATGGTGTGATCCAGAAATCCGCTGTGGTTGTAGATGAGATCGCCGTTAAAGGTAAAGGAGAGATCGCCGGCCAGGTTGGTTTTGTAAAAGATCCCCAGCTGGCTTGATTCGTAGTCGATGACCT